>JBMOGP010000088.1:0-8036 GCA_049318285.1 Hyphomonadaceae bacterium | reverse complement strand
CAAGGTCGATCGCCATGAAGTACGTGCCCGCAGCCGGCAGGGTCACGAAGCCTTCCTGGACGAGCGCCTGAGCGAGCCTGTCCCTCGCGCGTGCAAGCCTCTGGCGCATTGCGTCGAAATGCATGGCGGGTTTGCTGAGCCCGAAGGCGACAGCCTCCTGAAGATGGGGCGGGGTGGTGAAGGTCAGGAATTGATGCGCCCTCGCAAACGCCTGGGTCAGCGGCGAAGCGGCGCAGGCAAAGCCGACCTTCCAGCCGGTCATCTCGAAAATCTTGCCCGCAGAGCCGATCTTGATCGTCCGCTCGCGCATGCCGGGCGCGGACAGCATGGAGACGTGACGTGCGCCATCGAACACACAATGTTCCCAAACCTCGTCGGAGATGGCGACGCAATCATGCTTCACGCACTGCTCGGCGATAAGCGCGAGGTCTTCCGCGGCGATCCGGCTGGCCGACGGATTGAGCGGCGTGTTCAGCATGACGGCTCGGGTCTTGTCAGTGAAGGCCGCGGCCAATGCGTGCCGATCAATCCGCCAGTCCGGCGGCTGAAGCCTGACGAAGCGCGCCGTGGCCCCGGCTCGGCGCAGCATTGGCAGATAGCTATCATACATAGGCTCGAACAGCACGACCTCGTCGCCCGGCGACAGCACGGCTAGCAGCGCCGCAGCCAGCGCCTCGGTCGCGCCGGATGTAATCGTCACTTCGCTCTGCCAGTCGAGGGTCACGCCCTGCAGCCGTCCGTAGTGTTCGGCCACTGCCTCACGCAACTTTGGCAGGCCGCGCATCGCTGGATACTGGTTCGGGCCGGTGATCAGCGCATCGGCCGCACGGCGACGAATATCTTCGGGCCCATCCCATTCCGGAAATCCCTGGCCAAGATTGACTGCGCCCGTCTCGCGCGCGAGGCCCGACATGAGATCGAAGATCGTGTCTCCGAGCGATGCATAAATCGGACTCATGCGGGGGCCCGGAACGGCCGAACATGGCTGAGCGAGGGTATCTTGCCGCGCACCTCATCGACCTTTGCAAGATCGAGCGTGGCGGAGATCACGCCGGGTTCGGTTCCACCCTCGGCGAGTATCTCGCCCCATGGATCGATTATCAACGAATGCCCATAGGTCTCGCGGCTATCCTGATGCTTGCCCGCCTGCGCGGGGGCGATGACGAAGCACCCCGTCTCGATCGCACGGGCGCGCAGGAGGATATGCCAGTGCGCCTCGCCCGTGATGCGCGTGAAGGCTGCCGGCACGGCGATGATCTGTGCACCCGCCATGGCGAGCTGCCGAAACAGCTCAGGGAAGCGCACATCATAGCAGACCGACATGCCGAGCTTCGCCGCCGGAAGATGGGCGACGATGGCCGCCCCGCCAGCTACGTAGCTATCGGACTCGCGATAGAGGTTGCTGGCGTTCAGCTGCACGTCGAACATGTGGATCTTGTCGTAGCGCGCAGCCACCTCGCCATCTGGACGGATGAGAAAGCTGCGATTGGCGCACTTGCCGGCGTCCGCCCTGATCGCCAACGAGCCGATCAGCAACGTTCGGCCCAGCTCCCTCGCCAGCGCCCTGAAATGGGCGAGGCCTGGATCACCCGCTTCGTCCGTTGACTTCTCCCAGGAGGCGCCTGGTACGCGATCAAGCAGGGTCGTCATCTCAGGCGTTGCGATCAGATCGGCGCCGCCGCGCGCCGCCTCACGGATCAGTGCATCGGCCGCGTGGATATTCTCCGACACGTCCGTTCCGGACCGCATCTGCACGCAAGCAACCCTGATCTGGGACATGACCTCTCCTGCTGTAATTTCTCATCATAAACCATACTGGACGGCCAAGTCGTCATATCGACCCGAATCAGACGCTGGCAGGGTTAATGGCGGATGTTGGAACAAACTCCGCCTCGCCGACCCAATCCACGGACGTCCGGTTAGCGACCCGCACACTGGCCATCACCCGGCGGGTGGCGGTTGGGATCTCGGCGTCGGGCGCCGCAATCCGGCGAACCTGAACGCCGTTTACAAACCGTGTGATGGAGCCAGGGAGCCACTCGAAAGCGCAGAGGTGCACCCCCTCCGATGCGTCGAACCCGAGGTCGATGTCCTTCGCTGTACCCTTTCCATGGCGAAAGGAGTTGACGTGAACCTTGCCTGAATCTCGACCGACCAGCTCGACGTCGATTTCGTCGTGCGGGTCGCCCATGTCCTCGCCGGTGTAGACGAAAAAGCGGTCACGACGCCCTTCGCATTCGAGGCGCGAATAACGTTTTCGTACCGGCCGTACCCGTAAAAGCCGACATAGTGGAACTCGGGGCTGGAATGGGTCGAGACTGTTGTTGGATCTCGCCTGGCCACCAAGCATATCCCGTCCCGGCCAAAACCCACATTCTCGTCGCAATAGGAAACGCCAAGCCATTCTGTGTCGATGTCCAGATCGACGAGCAACTGGGTCTCGTCATCGTGTCCCTTGCTGAAATCGACGAGGAAGGCGCCCTGCGCCGGCCGTCCGGAGTTCACCGGCTTGGACCCGCGCCCCGGCGACCCTCTCAGACCCGAAACGCTGGCTATCGTAAATGCGGCAGCACTCGCTGCGGCTAAAACCCGCCCCTATGCCATCGACCGCCAGCCTCGACTGCGCCAGACACGGGCGCAAGTTGTTGTCAGACAAGCAGGAATGGCGCTGCAGCGAATGAACGCGCTCATGCGTGAATGGCTTGTCCGGATGGATTGCGCGCGGACGCCCGGTCGCTAAAGCTGCTGACAGATCAGGGCGACGCCACGAGAGCGCAAGCCCGCCGGGAGGAGTGCATGTCCAGTTTCAACCGCAAACTTGCGGGCGGCGCGGTCGCATCGGTTCTTGCCCTGACGCTGGCGTTTGCCTGCGCCCTGCCGCCCGGGACGGCTGGCGGGGGATCGGCTGCCGGCGCCTCGAGCGCGGCGGCTTATGACGCGACCGAGTGGCTCTACTGGGGTGGCGACGCCGGGCAGACGCGCTATGCACCGCTCAACCAGATCAACCTGGAGACGGTAAACCGCCTCAAGATTGCATGGCGCTGGACGGCGGACGCCTCGGGCGATGCATCGTCCTCCAACTACAAGTCGACGCCCCTGCTCGATGATGGCGTTCTTTACATTCCATGGGTCAACCACGGTATGGCGGCGCTCGACGCCGGCACCGGCAAGACACTGTGGACCTACGAACCCCAGCCTGCGGACATCGGCGGGCGCGGCGCGTCGCTGGCGGCGCGTTCACTCGCCTACTGGACCGATGGCATCGACAAGCGCCTGTTCCACAATTCCTCCGACGGCCGCCTCATCGCGGTCGATGCGAAGACGGGCAAGGCGGCCGCCGGCTTTGGCAGGAATGGAACGATAAACCTGCGCGAAGGTGCGATCGAAGGCACTCCTGTCACCGATGTGAGTTCGGTCTCGCCAGCGCTTGTCGTCGGCGACATCGTTGTTGCGCAGATCATCGTCGGTGGCGGTCGCAACAAGGAAAGCGCGCCGGGGTATATCCGCGGATACGACGTCCGGACAGGCAAGGAGGTCTGGCGGTTCGATCCCATCGCAAAGCCGGGTCAGGTTGGCGCGGAGACCTGGCTGGAGGGCAGCAACCTTTACACGGGCGCGGGCGGAGCATGGGCGATGATGAGCGCCGACCCGGAGACCGGTTATCTCTACATCCCACATGAGACGCCGACCAACGAATTCTATGGCGGGCAGCGCCCGGGCGATGGCCTGTTTGGAGAGTCCATCGTCTGCCTCGATGCAAAAACCGGCAAGCTGGTCTGGTACTATCAGATCGTGAAGCACGGCATCTGGGACTATGACCTACCCGCCGCGCCGATCCTGCATGATGTGAAAAAGGACGGCAAAGTCATCAAGGCGGTGACGGTTCTGACCAAGCAGGGGTTGACCTTCGTCTTCGATCGCAAGACGGGCGACCCCGTCTGGCCGATCGAACAGCGGCAGGTCCCAAAATCCCCGATCCCCGGAGAGCGCGCGTCGCCGACCCAGCCCTTCCCAACCCTGCCGGAGCCCTTTTTGCGGCTAGGCTATAGCGAGGATGACCTTATCGACTTCACGCCTGCGCTGCGCGAGGAGGGCAAGCAGCTCGCGTCGCAATACACCAAGGGTGAGCTCTACACCGCACCGACCGAGATCACGCCGACCAACAAGGGCACATGGCTGTTCCCCGGCACGGGCGGCGGTCCGAACTGGAACGGCGCGTCATGGGATCCCGACACCGGCATGATGTACACGCCGCTGCGCCTGAAGCCGCAGTTTGCGGGCCTTCGCAAGGGCGACCCGAAGACAACCAACATGCACTACTATGGTGGCGGCGGCGGCGCTCCGATCTCCGGCCCGCAGGGGCTGCCGATCATGAAGCCGCCCTACTCGATCGTCGTCGCGACCGACATGAATACCGGGAAACACAAGTGGCGCATTCCTATCGGCGATGCCGATGACTCCGTGAAAAACCATCCGGCGTTGAAGGGGCTCAATCTCGACTTCAAGTCGATGGGCAAGTTCGATGTGCGCCCGGCGCCGCTTCTCACCAAGCAGCTGCTGTTCTTGGGCGAGTCGGGCAATATCGGTGGCGGCTCCGGCGGCCCGATGTTCCGCGCCTATGACAAGCGGGACGGCAAGGTTGTGTGGGAGTCGGAGATGCCGACCCTCGTCACCGGCGCGCCTATGACCTTCGAGCTGAAGGGTCGGCAGTATGTCGTGGTCGCCGTGTCGAAGCGTGGCGCCCCGGCCGAGCTGGTTGCGCTGACGATCGATGGCGCAAGCGAAGCCGGAGCGGCGCCTCAGGGCGGTGTTCCACTTGCGGCCGCCCCGCCTTCGATACGCGCAGCGGCTTTGGCGGTGTCAGCGACGCCGGAGGAGCTGGCCCTTGGCAAAACGATGTTCGATCAGGCCTGTTCGATCTGCCATGGACCGAATGGGGCAGGCATTCCGGGTGGTAACGCGCCGCCGCTTGCCAACCGCACCGACTATCCAAACATCGCTCGCGTCATCGCGCAGGGCCAGGGCGAGATGCCGTCGCTGGCGGCGGCCCTGACCAATCCGCAGATCGACGCGATCGCGAAGTATGTGGTGAAGACCTTGGGCCCGCAGCCGCGCCCGACGGGAGCCCGGCCGCCGGGGAGCGAGGACTGAACCAGCAAGCCTTGCGCAAAAGCGCCGGAAAATCGGGCTTTCAACGCTGGTTGCCCTAACCGGGTGAGGTGCCTATAAGGGCGATCCTGAATTGGCGGAGCGTGGCGCAGCCCGGTTAGCGCACTAGTCTGGGGGACTAGGGGTCGTGGGTTCGAATCCCGCCGCTCCGACCATTCAGCTTCGGCAGACCGGTCACCGGTTTATCAGGGCGGTTAGCTCAGCTGGCAGAGCGCCTGCTTTACACGCAGGATGTCGGCGGTTCGATCCCGTCACCGCCCACCAGCCGTTGTGTCTTGCGCGTCGGCCTGGTCGGCCAGAGCAGCGGGCGGATAAGCTGAATCGATGTTTGGGTTAGGAGCGAACTGTGATTCACCGTTCTTGGAGGCGGATCATGGGCAAAGCTTGTTCGGCCGACCTGCGGGAGCGGCTGGTTCGCGAAGTTGAGGCCGGAGAATCCCGGCGCGGCGCGGCAGACAGGTTCGCCGTTGCGCCGCCCACAGTCGTTCGGGTCTACGCCTAGTATAAGCAAAGCGGGTAGCTCGAACTGAAGAAGCAGGGCCGGCCGCGGGGCAGCGGCAAACTCGGCCCGCACAAGAACTTCATCCTAGAACACGTGAAGCCGACGCCGGACATCACGATGCCGGAACTTGCCTCGCTTCTTAAGGTGGACCGCGGTGTAAAGGTCGATCCTTCGAACATCTCCAAGTTCCTATGCGCCATCGGCTACAGCTTTGAGAAGAATACTTCTGGCGTCGGAACAAGAGCGCAGCGACGATAGGCAGGCCCGCCGGGAATCGCCGAAGCAGCGCCAGCCGGCCATGCGCACGGAGCCAGGATGGCTCATCCTCATCGACTAGACCTCGGCGCAGACGAACATGTGCCGCCTGCGCGGGCGCTCCCCGCGCAGCGAAAGGCTCCAGGGGCAGGCGCCGTTCGGCGAATGGAGCACGCACACGTTCATCGCCGGCCTCAAATGCGACGGGCTCACCTCGCCTTTCCTGGACGACGGTCCGATGGATGGCGAAGCCTTCGGTGTCTACATCGCAACCCAGCTGTCGCCCCTGTTGCGCAAGCGCAATGTCGTCATCCTCGACAATCTCAACGTCCACAAAAACTCCAGGGCCACCGCCTCTCTGGCTGCCCGCGTTGCATGGTTTCTTTTCCTCCTCGAATACTCCCCCGACCTGAACCCTATCGAGATTGCGTTCTCAAAGCTCAAGGCTCACTTGCGCAAGGCAGCCGCACGCACCATCGACGCCCTCTGGCGCGCCGTTAGGGACATCTGCTCCCTGTTAACATCCGAAGAGTGCTGGAACTTCTTCAGCGCACTCGCCTATGTTGAGGATTAACCGCCCGATGCTCTGGTTTTCGAGCAATTACGTCAGGCCGCGGTGCGGACCGCGTCGAGACGAAATTTCAGGTTTGTGAGATCCGCCAGCAGGGATTCGAGCCGGGACTTCGCGGCTGCAGACGCCTGATCTGCCTGGGCATGGAAGTCGCCGCGTTCCACCGCGTCGCGCACAGCATCCTGCAGGTCACGCACGGACGCACCATTGTCGGCGATAACTGCCATGTCGTCCTGCCCCTCGCCCTCGCCGCCCGCGACAGTCCCCTGTTCATCGCCCAGCACCTTGATGGCCCCGCGAATGGTCAGCCCCTGCACGTGGAGCAGATTCTGGAGCTGCCGCAACATCTCCATGTCTTCGCAGCGATAATAGCGGCGACCGTCCGCGCGTTTCATCGGACGAAGGTTGTCGAACTTCGTTTCCCAGAAACGCAGGACATGCGTCTTGAGGCCAAGCTCCGTGGCCGCCTCGCCGATCGTGCGGAAAGATTCCGCGCTCTTGGCGAAGATCGCCTCTGATCCGGCTTCGGCGCAGCAAGACGCTGTGTCCAACTCTGGCGTCAGTTCGGCCTGTGATGTGTGGGACATCAGTCTCTCCGGGTCGTCATCGCGGCTTCGACCCTCTGCCGCAGAAGCGGAGAGGGCTTAAACGACACCACCCGTCTTGCAGAAATCGGAGCCTCTTCGCCGGTCTTGGGATTACGACCGACGCGGGCTTTCTTCCGACGCACAACAAAATTTCCGAAACGCGCGAACTTTACATCCTCGTCGCGCTCGAGTTCGGAGCACACCAGCTCGAGCACGCGCTCGAGGAAATTGCTTGAATCCTGCTTGGTCAACCCGACCTTCTGAACAAGGCGGTCCACGATGTCTGCGCGTGTCAGCGTGTTCTCGGGCACTGCGGCGACTCCGATCTATAGACGTAGCGTAGCGTCAGGAATCCGGGATGTTAAGGGCCAGGTTCCCAAATACCGAACAATCCCATCCGTTTACGGGTTGTTAGGCAATTGAGCGCGGGACGGTAGATTTCACGCGATCAAACGCGGATCAGCGCTGATCCCCAGGCAAGTCCGCCGCCGATCGCCTCGATCAACACCAGGTTGCCCGGCTTCACCCGACCGTCCTCGGTCGCGGCGGCCAGAGCGAGCGGGACCGAAGCGGCCGAGGTGTTGCCATGCTCGGCAACAGTCGAGACGACCTTGTGCTCGTCCAGGCCGAGCTTCTCGGCGACAGCGGAAAGGATGCGCTGGTTGGCCTGGTGCGGCACGAACCAGTCGATGTCGCTTACCTGCAGCCCAGCCTGGTCCACGGTGGCGCGGACGCTTTCGGAGATCTTGCCGACGGCGTGTTTGAACACCTGATTGCCTACCATGCGGAGGTGCCCCACCGTCTGCGTGGTCGACGGCCCGCCATCGACATAAAGGAGATCCTTGAAGCGACCGTCGGTGCGCAGATGAATGCCCTTCACGCCCCGGTCGCCGGCCTGCATCTTTGACTGGCGTTCCAGCACCACAGCGCCGGCCCCGTCGCCGAACAGCAC
>JBMOGP010000087.1:0-8199 GCA_049318285.1 Hyphomonadaceae bacterium | reverse complement strand
CAGGCGGACAGCTTCATCGATGTGATCAATAGCGAGCGGTACTCCGTCTATCCGACGGCTTCGCTGAGGCTTTCGGACGCGACCCAGCTGACTGTCCGCGGGCAATACAGCCGTATCGAGCAGAAGGAATATGCAGGCCTGCCCTCGAACATGGCGCTGGCCAACAACAGCGGCGTTGATCGCTTTACATTCGCTGGCGCGGAAGACGCGCCGCCAACCACGATCGAAAACCGGCTGATCACGGGCCAGCTCAAGCACGCCTTCTCCGACACGCTGAGCGGGGAGATTGCGGCTCGCCACTACGAAAGCCGATTCGAGGAGCTCTCCAGCTTCCCGTTCCCGGCTGTTCCTGTTGCCGGGACCACCTACGGCTTCTTCACTGCGAGCCTTCCGTCCGATGTCGATCAGAATTTTGTGTCTGCAAGCCTGCAGGCGAAGTTTGAGACGGGAGATATTGCACATCTGGTGCTCGCCGGCGTCGATGCCGATGAGACGGACTACACGGCAGGGCTTGGCTTTGCTCCGCTGGGGTTCATCGACTACGCCGACCCGTCAACGAACCTTCCTTTTGGAGCACCCGCCACACTGACCGACGTTCAGACGGACGCTATGGCGACGACGGCAGTTTACGTTCAGGATCAGGTTTCGATCGGCGAGCAACTCGACATCACGGCTGGCCTGCGCTGGACGAAGCTCGACGTCGAAAGCAACTACACGAGCGGCGGGATCCCGTTCGTCGATACCGACAAGACCCACTACCGCGTCACGCCCAGGATCGGCGCCACCTACCGGATCTTAGACGGCGTGTCGGCGTTCGCTGGCTATTCGGAAGGTTTTCAGGGCGTCGTGGCCGCCTTTGGCATAACCGACCCCAAACCGGAAACGTCGCAATCCTATGAAGCGGGACTGAAACTCTTTGGGCCGGTGCAAGGGCTCACCGGCACCGTTGCGGTCTATCAGATCACGCGCCAGAACGTTCGTACGGCTGACCCCGTGATCCCGTTCGCCTCGATCCAGTCGGGGGAGCAGCGCGCGCGTGGTTTCGAGACGGACATCATCTTCGAACCCAGTTCGGCGCTCTCGATTCTCGCGACCTACGCCTACACGGATGCAGAGGTGACCAAGGACAATACGCTGCCGGTGGGCGACCGACCGACACGTGTGCCGGAGCATTCGGGTCGCCTCGCGGTGCGATACCGCTTCGAGGATGCTGGCCTGCCCGGCCTCGAGATCGGCGGCGGCGTGACAGCCGTGTCGGATCGTGAGCTCACGCTTCCTAACGTGACCAGCGTGGACGGCTCAGTGCTGCTCGACGCCCAGGCCTCGTACGACTTCGGGCCGGCCAGCTTGTCGCTGTCCATCGTCAACCTCACAGATGAGGACAGCTTCGAGCCCTATCAGTACCTCGCAGCGTCGATCGTGACCCCGACCCAGCCGCGCTCGGCCTTCGTCACATTGCGTACAGGTTTTTGACAGGATGGCGGTAGCGCAAGCTGCCGCCAAAAGGAGGACATGCAGATAAGCAGCACAACCTACACTCGGCGGTCCCTAGTCACCAGATCGCCAAAGCAGACTTGAATCACTGCAAGACAATCCGAATTGCCGACCGCGCCGTCCAGAGGCCGGTCGGCAACGCGACAGCTCAGGCGGGAACGAACTTCTTGGGTCCCGATTCACCCCCACGCGGTTTGGCGTCGCCAGCGACGCCTCTGCCTGGGCTGTTCGCAGCTTCAGACACGCGCTGCAATTCTTTCAACGCAACATGAGAATACCAAATCATGAGCCCCCGCCCATCCAGGCCATTCCCGATCGCCCCGACCGCGCATGAGTGAGATGTTGCTAGATTGGCCACTGCGCCTACCTAGACAAATGTAAGGAGCCGCGCCGGCGTCTCGCGAAAGATCCTGTCGATTTCCGCAGCATCGAAGTCGCGTCGGCGCATGAGCGGAACGACATTCCGGAACATGTGGCCGTAGCCATGCCCGCCATGGCATCCAAGGCGCGACCGGAAGCAGATGTCCTGCGACATGGCGATCTGGTCGAGGTGGCCGCGATCAATAAGCTTCCGTATCGACCTCAGCCTCTGGGCATCGTTCGGCATGTCCACCGTTTCGTTGAGCTTGTAGTAGGAGGTCTCCATGCCGAAGAGATCGAGTTCGATGACGACGCCCGTGTCCGCCAGACGAAACAGGCGTTCGTCATCGAAGATTGTCCGGTCGATGTGGCTGATAACGCACCGGTCTATCTGCGCTCCGGCGCGCGCGAGGAATTCCGCGATCTCCTGCGGCTGATCGGGGTCCCGTCCTGGATGAATGGTCAGGGCTGCGCCGGTCTCGTTCTGAGCGACGACGGCAGCGTTCATCACCTTGCGCTCATTCGGCGTCCACGGCGCCTGGCAACCAATCTCGCCGATGATCCCTGCCCTGACGCCGGTCCCCCAAGCGCCAACGAACACCTGGTCGACAATTTCCCGAGCCAAGGCATCTGCTGTCCGATCCATAACCGCAGGCGACTGGTACTCCTCGACGTAGTAGCCGCAGCCCATGACAATGTTGATGTCGGAGGCGGAGGCTACACGCTGCAGCCCAGCCGGATCGGGATGCAATCCCCCACACGAAACCTCAACGAGACTACGCCCGCCGCTGACGCGCAAATCCCTCAATTCGCGTACGGCGACATCGACATCGTTGAGAATGCAGTTGCCCGGCGCAACGACCTCGCCATAGTCGATGGCAAAGCGGTTTTCGAGCGTGATGACGTCGCCAACCTGTTCCAGCGCTTTCCACGCTGGCGGACGGATATCGAGCAGGACGTGCTCATGCAGCAGTGTATTGCCGAGGCGATCGGGAGCGATCAGCCCGTTTACGGTCTGCACGCTTCCAACGAGCTTTTGCCGAGTAAGCCTCTCGCCCGTCACGACTGCGCCTCCTGAGGCCTCACACCCATCGCCGGAGCCACGATAGGCATCCGGTGATGGGCGCCGCTAGTCCCTTCAGAGCGCTACTGTGCGCCTGCGGGCGTGTAGGCGACGGCGAACGGATCGTTGGTCGGATCATCGTTCCACTCGTATTCGAGGGAGTGTGCGAGAAGGCTTGCGCGCTCCTTGCCGTACAGCTTCGCCACGAGGCCGAGCGCCATGTCCGTTCCGGCCGACACGCCGGAAGAGGTGATGAACTTGCCGTCCTCGACCCAGCGCGCCTTGCCCTGCCAGTCGACGGAAGGGTCCTGCTGCGTGGCCAACGAGAAGAAGTTCTTGTTGGAGGTCGCCTTGTGCCCCTTGAGCAGGCCGGCTTTCGCAAGGAGAGCCGAGCCCGTGCAGACGGACGTCGTGAGCTGGGTCTTCTCGTTCTGCATGCGAATGAAGTCCAGGAAAACCGGGTTGTTGAGCTCCGTGCGCGTGCCCGTGCCGCCGGGCACCATCATGATGTCCATCTGCGGCGCGTTGGCGAATGAATAGTCGGCGACAGTGGAAACGCCTTGAGCAGATTTCACCGCGCCGCCATTCTGCGAGATCATGATGACCTGGAAGTCGGGCACATAGGCCCACATTTCCACCGGACCGAAGACGTCGAGCACTTCAAACCCTGGGTAAAGCACCACTCCAACAATCTTGCGGCCCGGGGCGATCATCGGGGCTTTGGCCGCCTGAGCCGTCTGCGTCTGATCGGGCGTGACTTCGGGGCTGAGCGCCGCCTTGATGTAGGCGTCGCGGCCTTTGCCGATGAAGGCAAGATACTCGGCGCGATTGCTGACGCCGTCACCATCCGCATCGCCGTCATGCGCCAGCAGCTTGCCCGTCTTGATGGCGAGAGAGTAGTCGCCCTTCATCGGGGCGCCAAAATTGCTCGCCATCGCACTGTAGGACTTGAGGGACGTCTCTCCGAGCATTGCGTAACCTGCTCCGACCGTCGCCGATGTCGGGTAGCGCGATGCAAGCTTCTGGAAATCTGCGGTGGCTGACGCCTGCGCCTGGGCAAAGGCGGCGGCGACACTTGTGTGATCAACTCCTCCCCTGGCCTTCAGGTCGAGCGCGGGATCTTTCAGGATCGCGGCAACCAGCGCCATTTCGTCAGCGTCGAGGATGCCGTTGCCCGCTGAAGAAGCATCAAGGTTTCCATCCGTCGTGGCAGGGCTGAAGTTGAGGCCGCGCATCGCTGCATCGAAATCAACCGCTGCGATGTTCGTTGACTGCTGCGACACAGCCGGCGCGCCAGCAACGCAGGCGGCCAGGACTGCCAGCGCTGCCATGGGCGCGACGAGGAGTCGGCGGGGCCTGCCTGTTTCACCTGCACGGAGTCGGATCGTCATTGCATATCTCCTTCGCTCAATTTCGATGCCGTGGAACCAAAGCGTGTTGATTGCCCGGCGTGGAAGTATTCCGTTAGGCCGATCTGTGCGGCGGCCACTTCCCCTTCGCTGAAGGGAATGTCGAGCAGGCTCTGACGCGAGTACGCCTCGGTCATGTCTGCAAAGTGCGGAGACGCAGAATTGGTGGACTGGGAATAGGTCACGATGAAGCGACCCTTCGGTCCCGTCGGCAACAGCGACACGGCATGAATGTAACTGTCGCCTGTCCTGATCTCAGTGATCCCCTTCCCGGCCTCGAACGCACCCGGCCGAACAAGGTGATAGGCAAAGCTGGATCCGGAGATCGGCATGCGCACGCCATTTCGCGTGACTGCCTGGACGTCTCGCAACCTGGCATCGACCGCGACGTTTGCCATGTCGAATTTCTGCACCGCAAGCGCCAACGCTTCGCGGGTCTCAGGCCCTGTCACAAGTCCGCTGGGCGTGCCGATCGGATCTGCAGGATCGAAGGGCTGCTTCCAGAGTCGCGCTTCAAGCGCAAAGCCCGTCATCGGGATGGCGTCAAGATTGCGGAGGAATTCGCCGAAAAGAGCTGAGCCGCGCGCGTCGGGCGTGTCCCGCCCATCCCATCGACCCAGCACGTCACATGCCTTGCGTAAGTCGACAGATGCGCCTGATTTCAGAGTCACGACCGGATTGGCGGCGCAATCGGCGAGCAGATCTCGGAGGATCAATTCCGCTGTCAGATTGCGGGCCCCAAAGAAAGCTGCTTCCCATCGCTCCGGCGTGGCGCCTCGAACACCACTGGAACCACCCGTCGCGATCATCTCGCGCGCAAGGATGGCCGCCATGCGAGTCCGCTCGCCGCGAATGGACTGCTCCGGACCAATCACCTTGGGAAACCCCGTGAGGCGCGCATCTGGCGACAGCGTATCAAACCAGTGACTGTCGTTGGAATTCCAGACGACATCTTGCCGAATGAGCGACGGGCGAAGGTCTGCAGGGATGATACCCGGACGCGGCGATCGCGGATCAAGCGTCCAGCCGCATGCCGATCGTGCGCCATCGAGCACGGTGACATCCGCGATGTCCATGAATGCGCGCGCGGGGCCCTGAACCAGACAATCGGTAAGCTGTGCGTCCGTGATATTCGCCGCGACCGAGATGTTGGCGTACAACACCTCGCCAGCCTTGTCGGCGGCGGTGACGTTGGACCACGGCGATCCCAGATGGGCATCCAGGGCCTGCTTGATGTCGCGCACGGATGAGGTCGTCGCTATCGCGAGGAACTGGTCGGGGAAGGACGTGTTCTGACGCTGCGCATCGGCGAACACATAGGCTCGCTTGCTGTCCCATGGCAGGCGTGCGCCTTCGATCACCGCGCCGAAGTCGGTCTCCCAGAATGTTCTCTCAACAAGGCCCCCGGCTGTCTGCACGTCAACGGGAACGCGCCTCATGGCATGCGAAGTCCCGTCGACCATGTACCGGGTCGGATCCGCAGGATCGAGGGTCAGCTCATAGAGCGTGGACCGGCGATCCGTCGTATGTGTGATCCCCCACCCTACATCCGAAGTGAAGCCCAGCATGGGAAAGGGCAACCCAAGCGCGGTCGCACCAAAGACATCCAGCTTGCCCGGCACTGTCATGTGAAACGCGTGAAGGCGTTCGGCGCCGTGCCAGGCGTAGTGAGGATTTGCGAAACTCATCCCACCGACGCCGCCGGCCACGCCTTCCCGCCCGAATGCAGTGGCGTTTGACGCGCCGTGCAGCCCCGCTTCCCGATCAACCCACTCAAGCGCCTCGGACGCGGCATGGGCGGACTGCATGGTTGGCGGCGCTGCGGTTGCGAGCTCTCGCAGAACTCCGGCAGTCGTCTCCAGCAGGGGGATATGAGCGATACGACGCCAGACATCGTCCTCGGTCATCTGCCGGAACCAGGGCTGCTTGCGGCAGTCTTCGCCAGGAGCATTCCCGTTGGCGGCATGGTAGCTGAACCCCGCCGCATACCCGCGCACCAGCGCCTTCATCTCGGGAGAGGCGGCAGTCTTGATCTGCGCCAGGCTCTCGGGCGAAAGCAGATAAAGATAGGCGGCGTCGCTATCGACGTTGCTGATCCGCCCGCCCGCGAACAGATCCACATAGCCCTCGTCAGGAGACAGGCGCCGACTGCGTTCGCCAGCGATCGTGATCGTCCGCTCCGCCATGATGCAGAGATTGTCGCGCGCTACGGCAATTCCGTAACCGAAGCCAGCCCCCTCAAAGTCATCCGCCTTGATGTGGGCAACGCCATATCCCGTGTATCGCAGCTCGACGCGACCATCCTCGACGCTCATCGGGCCAAGAGCGCAGCCACCAAGGCACACAAGAGAACCCAGCACTATTCGCCGCATAACGCTTCCGACTCGCCGCGCCCTTCAAATGCTAGCAACGACTATTATTTTTGTTACTCTTGACTAGCTTTTTTGCTTCCGTCAATGCTCCGACACGCGGAATTGAATGATGCTGGATGGCGAGAGTGCTTCAAACAAACACGGATGCATCCTCTGGCTGGGCCATCGGCGACCAGCTCGGCTGCTCGTCATGGATGCGCGTGAACCAGAAACAGATCGATGCGTTCGGGGAGGTTACAGAAGATCTTGAGCCCCTCCACAACGACCCGTCGTGGTGCGCGAAAAACAGCCCCTACCGCCAACCGATCGCCTATGGCTTCCTGACGCTGTCTCTGCTGACCAAGTTCATGCACGAGGCGACGACAGACGCGATGCGCGGGCATGCAGGGACAACCAGCTATCCGCTGAACTATGGCTTTGACCGGATTCGCTTCGTTGCGCCGGTTGTCGTCGGTAGCCGAATCCGTGCGCATTTCCTGCTGAAGGAGCGCACCAGGCGTCCAGAAGGCGACTTGTTGCGGGTCGAGGTGACGGTCGAGATTGAGGGACAGGATCGCCCTGCTCTGATCGCGGAGTGGCTGACCATGTGGGTGACCAAAACAACGAAGGCCGGTACACTCTAGAAACGCTGCAACCCAAATGACAGCAACAGAGTCAGATGCTGCGAGACACATCAGATCATTCCGAGATGCCCGAGACGACAAGTTTCAGGGATTGGGTTTCAGCGCGCCAGAAGGGTGACACATCTCGGCGCAAAGGCGAGAAGACGCGCGACCGGATAAGGCTTGCGACAATCGAACTTCTCAACGAGGTCGGCTATGTGGACCTCAAGGTCTCCGACATCTGCCGTCGAGCCAAAGTCACAACGCCGGTGCTCTATCTCTACTTCGACGGCAAGGAGACACTCGTTGGTGACATCCTGAAGGAGTTCCTCAACGACTTCATGTCGCGCTCGACCAGCGCAAGGGCGCGGAGCGCCTATCAGGCGATATACCAAGCCAATCTTCAGTGGTTGCGCGCCGCACGGTCGAACGCCGGACTGATGAAGTGCCTGCTTCAGTTCTCTGACCAGGTCCCGGAGTTTGGGAGACTCTTCGCCGACAAAAACAACTTCTGGTACCTGCGCGTCGCGCAGTCGATTGTACGTCGCCAACCCAATGCCGCTGGGAAGCTGAGCTCAATCCATCTGCAAATCCACGCACTCGGCGCGATGATGGATGAACTGACCCGCAAGATCTTCACTGGCAGCGACGCTGAGCTGAGGCGGTTGATTGGTGACGTAGCGCCGGATGACGAGGAGCTTGCAGGCTTCCTGAGTGTGATCTGGTATCGGACGCTGTATGCGACCGATCCTCCTGATGATGAGCACAAATCCGATCGCGGCGACAGCGCCAGGCCATCTAAACCCAATCGGAATCGCTGAAAGCCCGCGCGGCAGAAATCGGCTTGGTGCATCCGCGCCGACGATCACCCCCTCCCTGACCTGCCCCAGGATTTTCGG
>JBMOGP010000086.1:0-8250 GCA_049318285.1 Hyphomonadaceae bacterium | reverse complement strand
AGAAGACGCATTCCATCATCGCCGCATGCGCCGGCCTCGTCATCGCCCTGACGGGCGGGCTCGTGGTCGGTAACTGGCGCACGGCCGAGGCAACGTCCAAACAGCCGCAATTCGCGCGGCCCAATTCGCTCAGCTATGCGCGCCCCGCCGCCGACGATCTAACGCGCTATGGCGTGCTCGGCGACGACAAGACGCGCGCGAAGATGTCGACCGATCTTGCGGCCTGCCGCGCTGCGCTGAAGGCTGCGGGCGTGTCGGTCAACCTCGTTCCAGCGAAGAGCCAGGGCGCCTGCGGCTATGGCGAAGCGCTCGAAGTGAAGGCTTCGCTCGCGTCCTTCACGCCGAATCCTGGCGCACCTGACGACCTGCCGATGACCTGCGATCTCGCAGCCCGCCTGCACATGTGGGAGCGCCACATCGTCATCCCCGCGGCGGAGAAATACCTCGGCTCGCCTGTCGTCGACATCAAGGCGTTCGGCACATTCCAGTGCCGCACCGTCGCCGGACACGACAAGCTGTCGGAGCATTCATTTGCGAAGGCTGCCGACATTGCCGGTTTCGTGCTGGCTGACGGGCGCGAGATCAGCGTGCTGGAGGATTATTACGGCAAGGGCGCCAAGGGTGATTTCCTGCGCGAGATCCGGCAGCGTGCGTGCGACCTGTTCGATGTGACGCTTGGGCCCGACTACAACGAGGACCACGCCAACCATTTCCACCTTGATGTGGGCGGCCAGCACGCCTGCCGCTGAGGCGTACTGGTCTCGGGCGACGGCTCACGCTAGATCGCTTGGATGAGCGCATTTCTTGATCGTCTTCCTCCGGTCCGCGGCAAGATCCTCGCGGATGAATTGCTTGCGCCCTTCACCTGGTTCCGCGTCGGCGGCGCGGCGGATGCGCTCTTCCTGCCGAAGGACGAGGATGATCTCGCCGACTTTCTGTCGAAGCTCGATCCCACCATTCCCATGACCGTGCTGGGCGCGGCCTCCAACGTGATCGTCCGCGATAGCGGCATTGCGGGCGTCGTGGTTCGGCTCGGGCCGGCGTTCGGGAAGGTTGCGGCGGAGGGGCTGCGCGTAACGGCTGGCGCGGCGGCTCTCGACTCACGCGTGTCGGTTGCGGCGGCGAATGCGGGCATTGCGGGGATGGAATTCTTCTCCGGCGTGCCGGGAACGATCGGCGGCGCGCTGCGGATGAACGCCGGCTGTTATGGCCGCGAGACAAAGGACGTGCTCGTCGAGGCGCGTGCGCTGACGCGCAAGGGCGAGCGTGTGCAGCTTACGAATGCGGATTTCCATTTCACCTATCGGCATACAGAAGCGCCCGAGGACCTGATCTTCATCGAGGCGGTGTTCGAAGGAACAAAGGACGAGCCTGCGGCAATCCTCGAGCGCATCGAGGCGCTGAAACAGCGCCGGGAAACCACGCAGCCCATCCGCGAGAAGACAGGCGGGTCGACGTTTGCGAATCCCGATCCGCCGGGCACGCCCAACCAGCGCTCCTCGTGGAAGCTGGTGGACGAGGCCGGGATGCGCGGCGCGCGGCGAGGCGGGGCGCAGGTGAGCGAACTGCATTGCAACTTCCTGCTCAACACCGGCGAGGCGACGGCGGCCGATATCGAAGGCCTCGGTGAGGATGTGCGCGCCGCCGTGAAGGCGAAGTCAGGCGTCGAGCTGCGCTGGGAGATCAAGCGCATCGGCCGGCCCGCGGTCGATGCGACGGTCGAAGGCTATCTGGCGAAGGACGCCTGACATGCGGATTGCGCTTGGCTCTCTCCTGCTCGCTGGTGAAGCTGCCAGAGAGCCGCTGGGATCCGATGACTCTGCCGCGCGACAATATTTGCAAGCCGTGATCGCTGTTCGACTCGGGCGTGTCCCTGTTCTTCGACGTCCTGTTCATTCTTGTCTGGCTGAGATTCGTGCCTTTCCCAAACGAACTGCCGCTGCGCGACGGGGCGTCGGTGTCGATCGTGCTGTCGCCGGCGTGGAGCGTGGTCTACTGGCCGATACTCGCGTTGGCGCTGCGGGCGGCTGCGGGTCATCTGCACGACATGGTCCGGCCCGCGTGGAGCCGGCTCGGGTCGGCGATGAGGATTCTCGGCCATGCAGGGGCCCTCGCAGTCGTGTGGGTGCTGTTCCAGGGGCGGCCGTTCGTCATTGTCGAACCCCGGCCGGGCACAAGCCCGGAGGAGCTCGAGCGCGCTATCCGCCTGATGGACAGCGTTCTGCTCGTCGGGTTGGGCATCTGGGCCCTGGTCTCCGCGATCACCCTGGGCATCGAGATCTGGCGGCAGGTGAAGGCGTCGCGGTCTGCCGGCGGGCAGGCGCCGATGATGGCGGCGTGAACCGGGACGCTTGATATGCGGAGCCAGAAGTGAAAGCTGGCCGCGCGCGTTCTCAGGTTGCGTGGGAGATTTGCTTGCTTCGTCGGATGAAACTGATCGCTGCCGGTCTTGTTGCACTTTCGCTGGCTGGCGGCTGCACCAATGCAGCGCCACGGGCTGAAGCGCCGCGCCGCGAGGCGATGGTGGCGGCCGCCGATCCGCTGGCGGTCGAGGCGGGCTTGGAGATGCTTCGCCGGGGCGGCAGCGCCATCGACGCGGCGATTGCGGTCGAGGTAACGCTCGGGCTGGTGGAGCCGGAATCGTCCGGCGTCGGCGGTGGTGGGTTTCTTATCCATTACCGTGCCAGCGACGAAGCCATTGATGCGTTTGACGGCCGCGAATGGGCGCCGGCGGGGGCGACGCCGGACATGTTTCTCGTCGACGGCAATCCTCTGCCGTTCGAGCTGGCGCAGGCGAGCGGCAAGTCAATCGGCACGCCGGCGCTGATACCGATGCTGAAGATGGCGCACGAGCAGCACGGCAAGCTGTCGTGGGCGACCTTGTTCGAGCCGGCGATAAAGCTGGCGGAAGAAGGCTTTGTCGTCGGGCCGCGCCTGAGCCGCAGCCTGCTCAACAACAAGGCGATCTTCGAGGCCGATGCCCAGGCGCGGTCGATCTATCTCGATGCGGCCGGAAAGCCCTGGCCGCAGGGGCATGTACTGAAGAACCCGCTCTACGGCCAGTCGCTGCGCGCCATTGCAGCGGCTGGACCGAAGGCGCTGACGCATGGGCCAATCGCGGACGCCATCGTGGCGGCGGCCCAGAGACAGCCGCGTGCTGGGACGCTTACCGTGGCGGACCTGCAGGCCTATGCGCCGCGGAAGCTCGATCCGCTGTGCGGGGCGTTTCGCGTCTATCGTGTCTGCACGATGCCTTCCCCAAGTTCGGCGAATGCCATGCTGTCGATCCTTGGTCTCTATGAGCGCGCGCGGCCGCAGCCTGTGGGGCCGGGGAGTGTTGAAGACTGGGCGGCTTATGTGTGGGCGAGCCGGCTCTCCTATGTTGATCGCGACCACTACATGGCCGACGACCGCTTCGTGCAGGCGCCGACGAAAGAACTGGTCGCGCCAGCCTATCTCGATGCCCGCGCGAAGCTGATCGATCTGTCTAAGGCGCCGCCTGCGATTCCGGTCGGCGCGCCTGCGGGCGAGGCGCTGCGCAAGAAGTGGGGCAGCGCGGCGATGCAGGAGCATGGCACGACGCATCTCTCCATCGTCGATCACGAAGGGAACGCCGTATCGCTGACGGCGACGATAGAGAGCGAATATGGCGCGCATCGCATGGCGGGCGGCTTCTGGCTCAACAACGAACTTACCGATTTCTCGCTGGAGCCGGTGATCGACGGAAAGCCGGTTGCCAACGCCGTGGCGCCGCGCAAGGCGCCGCGCTCGTCCATGTCGCCTTCGATCATCACGGATAAAGACGGCGAGCTGGTGATGGTGGCGGGGTCAATGGGCGGCAGCACGATCATCGCGTCGGTGTCACGCACGATCATCGGCGTGCTCGACTGGAAGCAGACGCCGCAGGAGGCGGTGGGGACGGCCATGGTGTTCGCCCGCACGCCGGAGATTTCGGTGGAGGCGGATCGCATGCCGAAAGCGATGTCGGATGCGCTGTCCGGCCTGGGCTGGCGCGTCTCGCCGGGCCCTCACTACAGCGGCACGCACGCGATCCTGGTGACGCCGCGGGGCCTCGTCGGCGGCGCTGATCCGCGCGAAGAAGGCAGGGCGGTCGCGTTGCCGCCGCGATGAACTGCAGACAAGTATTGTCCGCAATTAAAATGTGGGCGCCCTTAGGGCAGCCGATTGTTGACACTGTCAATCAGGAGTAGGGTATCGCGGATTCGGGTTCCAATGGAGACGACGGCGTCATGCAGAAAAACAAGATCGGAGCGGTCGCACTACTCGCGAGCGTATCCGCCATAATCCTCGCCGCCTGCTCGGCCAGCGAGACAGCCGCCAGGCTCGTCGGATCCAAGGTCGATGACTACATGCTGGTCGATCAGACCGGCATGGGCCACATCCTGAAGTATGACACCATCACCCCGGCTGTCGTTCTGGTGTCGCACGTCAATGGGGATGCTGGCGCGCTCGCCGCGGCGAAGACGGTGCAGGATCTGGCGGCGAAGCACCCGAACGTCGTCTTCCACATGATCAATTCGGCTGAGGCCGATACGCGCGACACCATCGCGGCGGAAGCCAATGCGAACGGTCTCACGATTCCGATCCTCGATGACGAGTACCAGTTGATCGGCAACTCGCTGGGCTTCACCTATGCTGGCGAGGCGGTGATCGTCGACCCGAAGAAGAATTTCGAGATCGTCTATCATGGCCCTGCCGACACGATCGAAACGGCGCTGGCTGACGTCGTTGCGGGCAAGGCGACGGCCACCGCTGAAGTGATTGCCGTCAAGGGCACGAAGCTTGTCTTCGCCGACCGCGGCAAGGAAGCGGAGTTCGCCAAGATCTCCTATTCCAACGACGTCGTGCCGATCCTCATGGACAAGTGCGTCGACTGTCACCAGCCGAACGGCATCGCGCCGTGGCACATGACGAACTATCAGCAGGTGAAGACCTTCGCGCCGATGATCCGCGAGGCGATCCGCCGTGACCGGATGCCTCCGTTCGACGCGGACAATCACTATCGCGCCTTCCTGAAGAACGAGAACCTGTCGGCGGAAGAAACCAAGACGCTGGTCCACTGGATCGAAGCTGGCGCGCCGAGCGATATCGCCGAAGGCGGCGAAGACCCGCTGGTGAAGGGCGTTGCGGGGCGACCCGACTGGCCGCTGGGCGAGCCTGACCTGGTCGTCGACATCCCAGCTTACGATGTGCCGGCGGCAGGCGTCGTCGATTACCAGATCCCGGCCGTGAAGAGCCCTCTGATCAAGGGCAAGTGGCTGAAGGCGACGACGTTCAAGCCGGGTAACCGTCAGGGCGTCCACCACATCCTCGCCGGCTGGCTGCCGAAGATGCCAGCGAATGGACGTGGCTTCGACTGGGAAATCTCGATGGGCGGCTATGCCGTCGGCAACGAATCGAACCTTGCGCCGTCCAACTGGGCGACATGGGTGCCGCCGGGCGGCGCCATCTCGTTCCAGATGCACTACACGCCGATCGGCAAGGCCTTCACCGACAACTCGAAGATCGCCTTCTACTTTCAGGACGAAGCGCCTGAGATGATGAAGCGTCAGGTCGTGATTGCCGATCCCTCGATCGAGATCGCGGCGAACACGGCGCGTCACCACGAGACGGCTTATGTGCTGTTCCCGGCTGACGTGCAGATTTATGCAGCCCAGGTACACGCACACTATCGCGGCTATGCTTCGAAACTGACGGCCATCTATCCGGACGGCAAGGAGGAGATCCTCCTCAACATGCCGCATTATGACTTCAACTGGCAGCGTGACTACATCTTCAAGGACCTGATCGACCTGCCGGCCGGTACCAAGCTTGTCGCCGACTACTGGTATGACAACTCGGCTAACAACAAGGCGCTGCAAGGCGACACCACGAAGGCGCTGACCAACCCGGCCAAGAAGATCTTCTGGGGCGACCAGTCCTTCCAGGAGATGCTGTTCACCGCCGTGCAGTTCCGGTGGAAGGACGAGACCCCCGCCAACCCGCGTGACGACCTGCAGGCGGCGCTGCGCCAGACGCAGCTGCTGACGATGGCGGACGACAATCGCGACGGCAAGCTGCAGGAATCCGAGTTGCGGACCGACTCCGAGGAAGGCGCTTCCAACGTCACGAGCGATGGCATCGCGCCCGTGCACCAGCAGTTCAAGGCCAACTTCGCGGCGATGGACGCCGACAAGGATGGCGGCCTGTCAATGCAGGAAATCGGCGCTGCTATGGAGCAGATGCAGCGTGGACGCAGCCGCTAGCGCTGCTGGGTATCAATACACTTCTACGCACTAACCCGGCCGGGCTCAGCTGAGTCCGGCCGGTTGCTATTCCGGCTTCGGATGCCCGGGGTTTGGATTGCGCACGGCAAGATCGACGGACCAGCTGACCGATGCCGTTCGCGCGCTTGGCGACGAGTTGTCCTCCACCAGCGACACCACGACGGAGTTGAGGCTGTCGGGGCGCGAGAATATGAGCGCTGTCTCGTAATCCTCGTCGTTGCGAACGCGTTCGCCGCCTGCGGCCGCCCAGCCTTGTGGCTCGAGGCAGGCCTTCGCGCGGACGGCCAGCTTGTCGTAAGCAGCTGCAGCGGCCGCCTTCGCAGCGGCCGCCTTGTCCCACATGTTCTGCGCGTTGGTCTCCTGGAGCACGTTGCAGCGGACATAGTTGAACGGTCCGCCGCCATTGACGCCTTCCTTGGCGTTACCGGCGCGATAGAGCTCGCAGGCCTTGAAACCGGCGAACCCGGACGGCGACTGGTTGAGCCCCGGCAGCATGCCGAGCGACTGGCCGGCGGGAACGAGCGAGATGAAGGGCCGCTCCTCGCTGGCCGTCTTCACGACGTGGGCGATGCCCGCGCAGAGCGCGTCAGGCGACCCCTGCGTCTGGCCATGCGCCATCGGCAACGCGAGCGACGATGCGGCTATCAGCACAACAAGTCGGCTGGATTTCATGCGTGTCCTCCCGATTCCGCGGCAGGGTCGGCGCGCGCTCTGGGAGCGTCAACCCCCGATCGCAGAGCTCAGGCGGCCGTCGCTTCCGCCTCAACGAAGTTCGGCCACTGACGCATGTACTGGACGAAGCCGGGGGACAGGCCCTCGTCGAGAAGATGCTGGATGGTTACCGGGGTCTGCGGCGAGACGTAGTTGGCGTCCGCCTGCACGCGCTTCGGGAAATCGTGGCGCAGGATGGCGCCGCGTCCGACCACGACATAGTCGCAGCCAGCGTCGAGGACGCCTGCAGCATCCTTGCCGCTCATCACCTTGCCGGCCGCGCCGAGGCGCACCTGGCCACGCGGCAGCTCAGTGAAGACGCTCATCAGGGTCCGGCCCTTGTGCTCGTCCTCGTTGGGCTCCTTCGCCACATCCCAGAGCGACATGTCGAGGAAGTCGATCTTGCCGTTGCGCAGGATTTCGGCGGCGACGTCACGGATCTCGGCGAGCTTGAGACCGAAGCGTTCGGGGGACAGGCGCAGGCCTAGCTGGAAGTCGGGCTTCGTTGCCGCGCGGATGCCGTCGATGATTTCCATGATGATACGTGTGCGGTTCTCCAGGTTGCCGCCATAGCGGTCGTCGCGATGGTTGATCTCCGCCGACAGGAACTGCGCCAGGATGTAGCCATGCGCCCCATGGATCTCGACGCCGTCGAAGCCTGCCTTCTCGGCGCGGACGGCGGCGGCGATGTAGGCCTCCCGCAGGGCTTCGACCTCGGCGAGGGTCAGCGCCCGCGCGCCGGTCTTGGTGTCGTTGGACGGGCAGACGGGCGTTCCGACAAGTTCCTTGGGTGAGCGATTGCCGGCGTGATGGATCTGCAGGGATGAGACCGAGCCATGCGCCTTGATGCCCGTGGCGAGGCGCGCGAGCCCTTCGAGGTGCTTGTCGTCGAACGCGCCGAGCTGACCCGGGAAGCCCTGGCCGACCGCCTGCACATGGGCCGCGCAGGTCATCGTGAGGCCAAAGCCGCCTTTCGCCCGCAGCGTCAACCAGTTGTATTCGACGTCCGACAGCGCCCCGTCAGGATGGCTCTGCGTGTTGGTCAGCGGCGCCAGCATGAACCTGTTCTTCCACGCCGGACCGCGGGCGAGGGTGAGGGGGGAGAAGAGAGAGGTCATTCAGGTGGCTCGCGCTTGTGTGAGTGCTTACTGAGGTACGGATTGAAGCGCCGTCCCGCAAGTTAGCAGGGCTAAGCAGTCATCCTCGGCTGAGCCAGTCGAGTGTCGGAAACCCCGATGTTGCAACTGCGGAA
>JBMOGP010000085.1:0-8285 GCA_049318285.1 Hyphomonadaceae bacterium | reverse complement strand
GCCTCGGTCGGCGGGAACAGCATGCCGATCTCGGTGCAGGCGAAGACCACGCTGTCGGCCTCTTTCGCAGATGACCGGTCGATCATCGCCCGGACGGCATCGCGCGCGCCGTCGGTCACGATGCCCTTGATCAGCTGGTCATAGATGATCGCGTGCAGCGCGTCGCGGTCGGCCTTGTCTGGCGTGACGGCGCCGATGCCCTTGTTGCCGAGGTGATCGATCAGGAACGGGTCTTCCATCGTGTAGCGCGTGCCAAGCAGCAGCGGCCGTGAGCGCGCATCGGCTTTCAGCTCCTTCGCCAGCGCATCGCCGATATGGACCAGCGGCAGGCGCACCGAGGCCATCACCTGTTGCACCACCTTGTGCATCGTGTTGGCGCCGATCGCGATCACGTCCGCGCCGGCGCGTTCGAGCGACTGGGCCGCATTGGCGAGAACGGCCCCAGCCTCGCGCCATTCTCCGGCCGTCTGCATCCTTGCGATCGGTCCGAAGTCGAGCGAGTTGATGATGATCCGGGCCGAATGCGCCCCGCCCAGCCGGTCGGCGACCATCTGGTTGATCCGGTCATAGTAGAGGCGCGAGCTTTGCCAGCTCATGCCGCCGATCAGTCCTATGGTGCGCATGCAACGTTCCCGGTTTGGCGCCGGTTAGCATTGCAGGGGGCGCCGGTACAGGTCAGCCAAGCCTGGCAACGTCGACGCCGACCGACAATGATGGTGTCGCGCCATAGCCGGTGAAAGCGCCCGGGACCGGCGTCAGCTCGATGCCTGAGGCCGGGGACGCCGTGCAATGTGCGCCGGCGGGTCCGTCCCGAGTTTGCTTGACCTTCTCCACAGGCGGGGGTAGGGAGGCCCCCTTCCGCGCAAGAACCCCCCTGACATGGGATTCCTGTGCTTTGACCGGCACGACCCTGCCCCCATTGATTTCCTGGTGGGCAGACGAGGCTGGCGAGGTCCCCCGCCCGGCGCGTTGCGCTCAGCGGGGCCAAGAGGCGTTTGCGCGCCGGAAGAAGACTTCCCATGTCGGAGATGGTCTCCGGCATGAAAAGGGATGGCGATGTTCGACGCGCTGACAGATCGTCTTGGCAAGGTATTCGACGGCCTCACCGGCCGCGGCGCCTTGTCGGAGAAGGACGTCAACGAAGCCCTGCGGGAGATCCGCGTGGCGCTGCTGGAAGCCGACGTCGCCCTGTCTGTCGTCAAGAAATTCATCGACGATGTCCGCCCCAAGGCCGTGGGCGAGAACGTCATCAAGTCGATCAAGCCAGGCCAGCTGGTCGTCAAGATCGTGCACGATGCGCTGGTCGAGACGCTCGGCGGAGACGAAGAACCGGCGCCGCTGAAGATCGACAGCCCGCCCGCCATCATCCTGATGGCCGGCCTGCAGGGCTCGGGCAAGACGACCACGACCGGCAAGCTCGCCAAGCGCCTGAAGGATCAGGAGCGCAAGAAGGTGCTCGTCGCCTCGCTCGATACGCGCCGCCCGGCCGCGATGGAGCAGCTCAAGATTCTCGCCGATCAGGTCGGCGTTGACGCGCTTCCGATCGTCGTTGGGCAGCTGCCCGCCGACATCACCCGCCGCGCCATCCAGGCCGCGAAGTTCGGCGGCTACGATGTGCTGATGCTCGACACGGCGGGCCGCACCACGCTCGACGACCAGATGATGAACGAGGCGGACGAGATCGCGAAGATCGCGAACCCGTCTGAAACGCTGCTCGTCGCTGACGCGCTCACGGGGCAGGACGCTGTCGAGACGGCGCGCCGCTTCAACGAGCGCCTGCCGCTCACCGGTCTCGTCCTTACGCGCATGGACGGCGATGGTCGCGGCGGCGCGGCGCTCTCGATGCGCTCTGTCACCGGCCTGCCGATCCGCTTCATCGGCGTGGGCGAAAAGCTTGATGGGCTCGATGTCTTCGACGCCCGCCGCATCGCCGGTCGCATTCTCGGGCAGGGCGACATCGTCAGCCTGGTCGAGAAGGCCAGGGCCGAGATGGACATGGCCGAGGCCGAGCGCGTCGCCAAGAAGATGCAGAAGGGTCAGTTCGACCTGGAAGATTATGCCGGCCAGCTGCGCCAGATGCAGCGCATGGGCGGCCTCGGCGGCATGATGGAAATGCTGCCCGGCGTGAAGGACGCCAAGGCAAAGATGGCTGCCGCCGGCATCGACGATCGCGTGATGAAGCGCAAGGAAGCGATCATCATGTCGATGACGCCGAAGGAGCGCCGCAAGCCCGACCTGCTTCAGGCCTCGCGCAAGCGTCGAATTGCCGCCGGCGCTGGCGTCGACGTGGCCGAGGTCAACAAGGTTCTGAAAGAGCACCGGAACATGGCCGACATGATGAAGAAGCTCGGCAAGGGCGGCCTCAAGGGCCTTGCCGGCATGATGGGCAATATGGGCGGCCCCGGTGGTATGGGCGGCATGGGCGGCGGCGGCGGACCGCAGATGTCGCAGCAGCAGCTCAATGCACTGAAGAATCTCGGCGGCCCTGGCGGCCCCAGACTGCCGGGCCTCGGTGGCGGTCTTCCCGGCCTTGGCGGGGACAAGAAGAAATGAGCCGCGATCCCGCTGATGAACTCAAACGCCTGCGCGCCTCGATCGACAATATCGACGCCGCTGTCGTGCACATGCTGGCCGAACGCTTCAAGGCGACCAAGGCGGTTGGCGAACTCAAGGCGGCGCACGCCATGCCGCCAGCCGACAAGACCCGTGAAGCCGAACAGATCGCCCGCCTGCGCCAGCTGGCCAACGCCGCCGATCTCGACCCCGACTTCGCCGAGAAATTCCTCGCCTTCATCGTGACGGAAGTGATCCGCCACCATGAGAAACTGCAGGGGAAGGGCTGACGCCCGACCCGCCAACCTCAACCAGCTCGAACCACAAAGAAGAGAGTAGACAATGTCACTGAAAATCCGTCTCGCGCGCGGCGGCTCCAAGCACCGCCCTTACTACAATGTCGTGATCGCCGACTCGCGCTTTGCGCGCGATGGCCGTTTCATCGAGAAGATCGGCTCCTACAATCCGCTGCTTGGCAAGACCGACGAGAAGCGCATCCAGATCGACCTCGAGAAGGCCAAGGCCTGGCTCGCCAAGGGCGCGCAGCCGACCGATCGCGTCGCCCGTTTCCTCGGAAACGCTGGCCTTGTGAAATGGCAACATGGCAACAATCCGCAAGCCGCCGAGCCGGGCGAGAAGGCCAAGGAACGCGCCAAGGAGCGCGCCGACCGCGAGGAGGCCCGCCGCGCCGCCGCTGAAGAAGCCAGGAACGCGCCGGCCGAAGAAGCCGCCGCGGAGTAATCCGCGTGGCGGTGACGGTTCGCGATGCGGCGCCGGAGGACGAGGATTTCATCCTCGCCCTCAACGCCGCCTGCGTTCCGGCCGTCGGAGACATGCCGCGCGAGGCGTACCGTCAGTATGCTGGCTGGGCCTGTCGTGTGCTGATCGCAGAAGCCGGCGGTAAACCCGCCGGCTTCGTCATTCTGATCCGTCCCGGCTCGCCCTATCCAAGCGACAATTATGGCTGGTTCGAAACGGCGTTCGACCGCCATCTCTACGTTGACCGCATCGCCGTCACCGAGGCTGCGCGCGGGACCGGTGCGGGCAGGGCGCTGTATGAGGCGGCGCTGCTCATGGCGGGCGAACTGGGCGAAGAACGGGTCACCGCCGAGGTCAACGAAGACCCGCCCAATCCAGAGAGTATGGCGTTCCACGCAAAGCTCGGCTTTCGCCATCTGCTGTCCCGTCCATCGCGATCCGGCAAGGTCGTCGCGATGCTGGAGCGGCCGTTGTGAACGCCAGGCCCAGACTGATCGTTGTCGCCCAGATCGCTGGCGCCTTCGGCGTGAAGGGCGAGGTGCGTGTGCGCTCCTTCACGGATGATCCGGAGGCCTGCTTCGCCTACGGCCCGCTGATGGATGCGGCGGGCAAAGTCGTGCTCACACCTGTTCGCCATCGCGCGCTGAATGATCTGTTCGGCGTCACGGCAAAGGAGCAGCGCCAGCGCGAAGAATGGGAAGCGATGCGTGGCACACTGCTGCACGCGGACCGCGCATCCCTTCCCGCAGCTGACGAAGGCGAGTTCTATGTCAGCGACCTGATCGGCCTGCGCGTCGTCCATGTGGACGGGCGTGAGCTTGGCGCCGTGAAGTCGGTCCAGAATTTCGGTGCGGGCGAACTGATCGAAGTTCAACCTGTGTCCGGCAGCGCCTACCTGCTGCCGTTCACCGAAGAGATCTTTCCTGAGCTGGATATTCCCGCTGGCCTGCTGCGCGCAGCGCCCGATGAGGCGCTGCTGCCGGAGGCGCCGGCACGCCCGGATCCTACCCGCCGAGATCCTACCCGCCCGGATTCTACCCGCCCGGATTCTACCCGCACTGGCCCGAAGCCCGGTTGAGCTGGAAGTACAGCGTCGCTGCCTTGTCCTCGGACATCCGCAGCGGCCGCCGCACAGCGCCGCGCGCGCCCTTGTCGCGCAAGCGGACGCCGAGCTCCTGTTCCAGATAGGTGGACAGCTGTTCGGGCATCAGCGCCACGGTCAGCGTGTCGTTGAAACGCGTGTCGCGCCATACGACCAGACATGCGCCATTACCCTGTCGTGGCGGATAGGCGTCGGGCGCTACGGATGCATCGAGCACGCGCGCCTTTGGAAATGCTGCGCGCAGATTGCCTGTGAGGTGCAGGTCCGCGCCGACGATGGTGCCGCCCTGGAAGCCCGCCTCGCGCAATGCCTCGGCCCACGGGGCGACCGGCGTGTAAGGCCGGCAGCCGCCTTCCCGGCATTGTGCGATCTCAAGCTGGGCCTCGAAGAACCTGCCGCCTGCCACCAGGACAATGAAAATCGCCACGATGGCGCCAAACCCGCGGATCGCGACAGGAAAGTCGCCGGCGCGCTTGACGTGGGCGAACAGCCAGATCGGCAAGGCGAACAGCACCGGCATCATCCAGTGCGGCTTGTAGGCCTGCACGCCCAGCAGCACGCTGGTCATGTAGACGCCCACCCCCATGATGGCCGCCTGCACGAACAGCTTGCGCCAGGCCAGTTCGTGCGGTTCCTCATCGGTGCTGCGGCGCGGGAACACCGGATAGAGTATCGGCAGCCACAGCGTCCAGAACAGCATCATCCAGAACAGGAGAAGCGGCAGGGCGAATTCCGCCAACGCACGGCCAAGCTGTGCAGCGGCGTTGCCCGCCCGGTCGAGCCAGGCCCCATCGATCTCCCACGAAGTGGCATATTCGCGCGCCGCATCGCTCACCGAGCCGAGGTGCGTTGCGACCCAGATCACGTAGGGCGCATAGAGCATGGCGGCGACCAGGAAGGTCAGGAACAGCCGCCCGAAGCTCAGCGCGTCCCGGAAGAATGGCGAGAACATGATCGCCAGCAGCATCGCGATGGGGAAGACGATGAACAGGTGATGGGTCAGCAGGCCGAGGCCCATCGCAACGCCGAGATAGAACCAGTCGCTCCACGCCCGCCATGTCAGGATGCGGGTAATGGCATGGAAACTGAGCGACAGCGTGGCCATCAGTGCGACGCCGCCGAGCAGGTCCTCATGCGCCGACCAGCCGACCTGGAAGGTCAGCGCCCACGCGGCCAGCGCCGCCGCCGAGACGACCGGCCGGGCAAGAATGTTGCGCGCCGACAGATAGTAGAACACCAGCCCGATGAAGAGCAGGGCGTATTTCACCGCGAAGATCACCGGCGGCGACAATCCGCCTGCGCGCGTCGCCGCCCAGTAAAGCCAGCTCAGCATTGGAGGCTGGCGGGCTTCGTATCCGAACTGGAACGACTGCGAGAGCAGCAGCTGGTCGGCTTCTTCCACGGTGTAGACGGGCGCCACCAGCACGCGAATGGCCCAGTGGACCACGCAGTACAGCAGGATCATCGAGATGATGGCCGACCGGTCGAGGCGTATGATGGCGTCGAGCGATGAACGCTGCTCGCGCCCGCCAATCTGCCGTCCCCGGACCCCCCGGCCTGACCTGGCCGTCTTCCTGGACTGTTTCGGCTGCCGGATCGGCTGCTTCACGCGTCTTCTTCCACTCGCCTGCGGCTGCACGCGAAAAAACGGTCAGCGCCCGGAGCGCGGATCGTTCCATTCGGCGGCGAGCCCATATCCCCCCCGCCGCACAAGCCACATCATCCCGAGAAGGTCTACCAGCCCGGCGCCAAAACGTCCCAGAAATCCGTACTTTGACACACCATGAAGCCGCAGCCGGTCAGCCACCGGTTCTTCCTGCACATCCCAGCCGGCACGCTTGATCAGGGCCGGCAGGAAACGGTGCATCGATGCAAAGTAGGGCAGGTCCTGGAAGGCCCTGCGGCGGATCAGCTTGAAGCCGCAGCCGGTATCGGTCGCGTCGTCGCGCAGGCAGAAGCGGCGCACGCCGTTGGCGATGCGCGATTGCAGCCATTTGAAACCACTGTCGTTTCGGCTGGTCCTGCGGCCGCAGACAATGCCCAGGGCCGGGTTTTCGTCCTTCGCCGCCACCTTGTCCCAGACCCGGCGCGAATCAGCGGGGTCGTTCTGGCCATCGCCATCGAGGAGTTGCACCCAGTCGCCCGCGCAGTGGCGAAGGCCGGTGAACAGGGCGGCGGATTTGCCCCGCCGTCTTGTATGGGTCAGGATCTTGATGCGGTCGGGGCTGGCCGCCTGCGCAGCGATCAATTCTGCAGCGGTTGCGTCGCCCGAGCAGTCGTTGACGCAGACAATCTCATACTCCACGCCGTTCAGCGCCGCATGCACCTCGTCGACCAGCGGCTGGATATTGCCTTCCTCGTTATAGAACGGGATCAGCACCGACAGGGCGCGGCGCTGTTGTGACGGCTCGATCGATGCCAAGTCGGCGGTCCCTGCGAAAGCGCGGCCCCGGCCCTGGATGGCGGCCGGTGTGAACGACAGGGACGTCTAGCACATCCACCGCATGCCGGAAGGCGCGGCCATGTTTCCTCATGTCGCGGGCGAGGGTGCTGCAAAAACAAGCGCCTGCCGCAAGGACAGGACTGCCCCCGATCCCCGGCTCTGCTAGACTGCAGAAGCGCAGAGGAGCAGGACTTTGCGCCCGAGGCGAGGACGAGCGATGGCAGATACGGCGACAACGGCAGCTCCCACCAAGGCCGGAGCAGAGGCTTTCCGAAAGAACGGCCTCATGCGCGGTGTGGCGCCCCCCCGCGCATCGGATATCGATCTTGCCGCCTTCGACATCACCGATCCCGAAATCTGGCGCCAGGAAGGCTACTGGGATTATTTCGCGCGGATGCGGAAGGAGGCTCCGGTCAACTATACCCCGGACAGCCCGTTCGGACCCTTCTGGAACGTGACCACCTACAAGGACATCATGACCGTGGACACGACGCACGGCGTGTTCTCCTCGGAAGGCGGCATCACCGTCGTCGACCAGGACGAAGACTTCCAGCTGCCGATGTTCATCGCGATGGATCCGCCCAAGCACGATCTCCAGCGCAAGACGGTGCAGTCAATCGTCGGTCCTGAAAATCTCCGCAGCTTCGAAGCGCTCATCCGCAGCCGCACCAGGGAATTGTTTGATGAGCTTCCCATCGGGGAGCCGTTCGACTGGGTGGACAAGGTCTCGATCGAGCTCACGACGATGATGCTTGCGACCCTGTTCGACTTCCCGTTCGAGGATCGCCGCAAGCTGACGCGCTGGTCGGATGTCGCCACCGGGCGCAACAATCCCGAGATCGTCACCAGTGAAGAGCAGTGGCGCGGCGAGCTGCTTGAGTGCCTCGGCTATTTCACGCGGCTGTGGAACGAGCGGGTCAATGCCGAGCCCAAGGGCGATCTCGTCTCCATGCTGGCGCATGGCGAGCATACGCGGAACATGACCCCGCAGGAATATCTCGGCAACCTGCTGCTGCTGATCGTCGGCGGCAATGACACCACGCGCAACTCGATGACCGGCGGCGTCTATGCTTTCAACAAATGGCCCGAGCAGTGGGCGAAGCTGAAAGCCGATCCGTCGCTGATCCCGTCTGCGGTGTCCGAAATCATCCGCTGGCAGACCCCGCTGGCCCACATGCGCCGGACCGCGCTGCAGGACTACGAACTCAACGGCAAGACGATCCGCAAGGGCGAGAAAGTCCTGATGTGGTACGCATCCGGCAATCGCGACGAGACACAGTACAACAAGCCCGAGGTGCTCAATATCGAGCGTCCGATGGTGCGCCGGCACCTGTCATTCGGCTTTGGCATCCACCGCTGCGTCGGCAACCGCCTGGCGGAACTGCAGCTGCAGATCCTGTGGGAGGAAATTCTTGCGCGCTTCGACCG
>JBMOGP010000084.1:0-8318 GCA_049318285.1 Hyphomonadaceae bacterium | reverse complement strand
TGGCCAACTTGTTCCGGTTAAAGGCCCCCTGGGGCCGGTGGTGGAGGGGACTGGATTCGAACCAGTGTACGCAGTGAAGCGGGCAGATTTACAGTCTGCTGGAATTAACCACTCTCCCACCCCTCCAGGGCCGAGCGCGACGGCTTGACGCCGCCGCAGATGAAGCCGAAACGAACCCCGGCCTCACAGCGGAGCGCGTCTTATAGTGACGAAGGATCGACCACGCAACCGGGGCGGAAACGCGGGAAAATCAGGTAATTTTCGCGGATCGCGCGACAGCGGCAAGCCGGTGGAGCGTCAGACCCGCCGTGATGGCGAGCAGATTGGGCAACCTGCCGGCGATAAGCCCTGGACCCGCGGACGGCCCGAGCAAAGGCGCGATCAGGGGCCATCCAGCGACCAGCGCGGGGCTCGCCCGCCCCACAAGGACAGCCGCCAGCACAAACCCGCCTTCGAGCGCCGCGAGGCGGCCTTCGAGGAGAATGGCGAAGTCTGGATCTGGGGGCTGCACGCGGCAGGAGCCGCGCTCAACAATCCGCTGCGCAAGATCAGCGTCGCCTATATCAGCCCCCGCGCAGCCGAACGCGCTGGTCTCGATGTCAACGCCATGCCCCGCTTCGCGCATGTCATGGAGCCGCGCGACATCGACATGAAACTGCCACCCGGCGCCGTGCACCAGGGCCTGGCCGTTCGTTGCCGCCCGCTGGATGGGATCGACATCGCCGACGCCGCCATGCGGCCGGAGCAGACACTGGCGATCCTCGACCAGGTGACCGACCCGCAGAATGTCGGGGCCATCTTCCGCTCCGCTGCTGCATTCGGGGTCGGCGCGGTCGTGATGCAGACGCGCAACGCGCCGGCCGCCGGCGGCGCGCTGGCGAAGGCCGCGGCAGGCGCGATTGAAGTGGTGGACGAGGTACGTGCGGTCAATATCTCGCGCGCGATAGACGCGCTGACGGACGCCGGCTGGAATGTCGTCGGACTTGATGGTTCAGCCGAGCTGACGCTGGACCAGGCGATTGCTGGACCTGAGCCTGTGGCGATCGTGCTGGGCGCCGAGGGCGCTGGCATCCGGCATGGCGTCGCCAAGGCCTGCACGCGGCTGGCGCGGATTCCAATGCAGCCGGGTATGGAGAGCCTGAACGTGTCCAACGCCGCGGCCATCGCCTTCTACGAAGCGATGAAACGCAAGGGAATTGTTCCGCCGCCGTCTGCCGCCCGCCTGCCTGAGGATGACAGTGGATTCGACGGCGAAGCCGACTAGACTTATTGTCGACCTGAGGAGACGCGGATCATGCGCATTTTCGTCGCTATCGTGCTCGCCCTGATCGCGGTCGGCGCCGCAGCCGTCTGGGGCATTGGCGAGTTCGGGTCCACATCGACTATCGTCAGCATTCCCCGTGAGCCCGTCGTGCGTGAGCCGCAAGTGGTCGCTGCGACGACACCCGCACCCCAGGCGCCCCAGGCGCGGACGACGCCTGCGCCTGCTTCAACGCCAGCTGCGCCGAACGAACCAGCGGTGGAAGCGACTGCTCCCCAACCGGCAAGCCCGCCAGCGGTTAGCTTCCGCTCCACACTCGCCGAGCAAGGCGAGCCGCTCCCGAGCGCGCCTGCGGCCGCACCCACGAACGGGGTGACGCCGCCGCCATCCACGACGACGCCGGCCGAACAGCGGGTGTCGCCGCAACAGGCGGACAATTCGCAGGCTGCTGCACCGAGTGGGCTGGAGACGCAGTTCAAGGCGCGGCGCGTAACGTACAACAGGCCGCCGGAGACGCTGGCGCTCAGCAAGCCGGTGGACGTGTCGCTCGTTGTCAACGCGACGAACGACGAAGCGGCGGGCCGCGAGGCGCTCGAAGGATTCAAGGGCGAGATCGTCGAGCGTGATGTTGAACTTTCCGACACGGTCTCGGCGCAGCTGACGGGCGTGGGTTTCGACATCACCTCACAGACGGTCGAGCGGCAGCGGCTCTCGGGCAAAACCGTGAACCGATGGCAGTGGCGGGTGACGCCGACGGAGCCGGGACAGCACACGCTGATCCTCGAAATCTTCGGCTACGCGACCGGCTCGCTCGATGCCGAACCGCTGGACGCCTATCGCGACGTGATCACGGTGGAGGTCGAGCAGATCGACCAAATCGTCAGCTGGGCCAGAGGCGTGCAGCCCCTGTTTGCGGTGCTGGCGGCGCTCGCCGGCATCGGCTCAGCTGTGTTCGCCTTCCTGCGGTTCAGGGAAGAGAAGAAGCAGGCCAAGGCGGCGACACGAAAACCGGAAGCGTAAGGCCTATCTCAGCAGCTCCCTCGCCGCCGCTGTCATCGCCTTGACGCCAGCCGCAATCGTCGGATCCGCATCAGGCGCGAACTCGGATGAGTGGAGTGCCGGGAGCGGTTTGGCGCCGGGCTTCTGTGCTGCGTCGAACTTGTCCTGCGCAACCGCGCCGATCCAGAGCAGCATGATCGGGATTTTTTCCGGCGTGCGGCCATAGCGGGCGAAGTCTTCGCCGCCCATGCTGGGCGTTGCGGTGTGGATCGCTCTGGCGTCGAACTCCCTGCGCAAGGCGCCCGTGACGCGCGCAACAAGATCGGGATTGTTGTAAAGCGACGGCGTGGCATCGGCGCGTATGCGCATCTCGATCGCCGTGTCGGGATCGAGGCCCGCCGCCATGGCCTCGGCGCGGGCGATGCGCTCGATGCCCTTCAGCAGCTTTTCGCGCGTGGCGTCCGCAAACGAGCGTACGGTCAGCTGCATGTCCACTTCGTCGGGAATGATATTGTGCTTGAAGCCGCCATTGAGCGCGCCGACCGTCACGACGCCTGCATCATCAGGCGCGATTTCGCGCGAGACCAGCGTCTGCAGCGTCGTGACGATGCGGGCGGCAGTCACGATGGGGTCCTTGGTGTCCTGCGGATAGGCGCCATGGCCACCGACGCCGGTGACCTTGATGTCGACGCTGTCGACATTCGCCATCACATAGCCGGAACCGACGCCAAGCTCACCGGCGGGAAGCGCTGCGTTGTCATGCAGGCCGATGACATGATCGGGCCTGGGGAAGCGCGTGAACAGGCCGTCCTCGATCATGCTGAGCGCACCAAGGCCAATCTCTTCGGCCGGTTGGGCGATCATCACCAGTGTGCCCTTCCACTGCGTCCTGCGGCCAACCAGGTCACGCGCGGTTCCAATCCATATGGCCATATGGAGGTCGTGGCCGCAGGCATGCATCACGCCGGACTCTTCCCCGCTCCAGGCCGTGTCACGTGCTTTGGACGCGTAGGGCAGCCCCGTCTTCTCGACGAGCGGCAGCGCGTCCATGTCGGCGCGGATCATGAGCGTCGGCCCGGGGCCATTCTCGAGCACGGCGACGAAGCCATAGCCACCGACGCCGTCCTGGATCTTTCCATAGTCCTTCTGCGACCGCGCCTTGACCCATGAGTCGCCGAGGCCGGTCGTCACCTTGAAGCCGAGGCGCTTCATTTCGGCGGCGAGAATCGCAGAGGTGTTCTGCTCCTGGAAGGACAGTTCGGGGTTGGCGTGCAGGTGTTCATAGAGCTGGCGAAGCGTCTTGCCGTCCGCACTGAAGTTTGGGGCCCTGAAAGCCGGCTGGGCGGCGGCCGGTTGCGGCGCCGATGCACATGCGGCCAGCAGGGACATGCCGAGTGCGAGAATGGCCTGCTTCATCGTAGGGCTCCCGTTTGGGCTTGTGTAGCGGGGACCCGTTGTCTCGTCGACAGGCGCGTCGCGGGCGCGATCAGGTAATCAGAGCATAGTCCATGTCGAGTTCATCGGCCGCCTGTTCAAGGCGGCGTTCCACGGATTCGGAGACCAGCGCGCGATAGGCGGGCGTCACCTTCAGCGTCAGCGTGTCGCCATCGCAGGTCAGCCGCGCATGCTTGAGCAGCTCGGCGGAGCGTCCGGAGAAATCGGCGGCGAGACGCATGAGAGCGCCGAGCGCGCGCGCCTTGCCTGCGGTGTTCACGTCAAGAAGCTTCTCGCTGACATCATTGCGCAGACCGCGCTTGAAACGCGAGGCGACCGCCAGCGCGAGGGCCGCACGGTCGCGATGGTTGAGGCCGGGCAGCGGCGCGCGCGCGACGAGATCGAAGGCAAGATCGGCGCGATGATCCGGGTGCAGCAGGGCGCCGATGTCGACAAGGCGGCAGGCAGCGGCGGAAAGGCGCGGGTTGAGCGTGTAGGGCGCTGCCTCGCTCGCCCACTCGGCAAGGGCGCGGCCGAATTCGGAAGCCTGCTCGTCTGCGATCAGCGCATCAAGGCCTGCATCCAGCGGGTCTTCCTGGCGTTCCGCAGGATCGAGGCTGTCAAAGATGATGCCCTCACGCACGCCATAGGACGAGATCATCACTGACTTGAACTTGCCGATCTCGATGACGTTCTTCAGCACGGTGGCGGCATAGGGGATGGTGATGGCGCGCCTGCGGGCGACCTCCTGCAGAAGTTCCGCATGCTTCTTGCCAGCCAGCACATCGCCGAGAAGCTTGAGGAGGTCCGCTGCGTCCATCTCATAATTCTGCAGCATGTGCAGCGGCGCGCGGGTCAGCTCCATGTGCATCGTGCCAATGGCGCGCCAGGCGCCGCCAACGGCGAAGAATACGTCGCCGGACTTCTTCAGCTCTGGCGCACCGGAAAGGACTTCCTTCGCGCGCGCATTGATCTTGTCCTCGTTAAAGGCGCCGCCCGTGTCGAGCGCGAGTGGTCCGAGCGGATAGGTCGAACCGGACTCATATCGCCCGCCCACCAACCGCGCGAGTTCGAGGCTGGAGCCCCCGAGGTCGCCCACCACGCCATCGACGCCCGGGGTGCCGGCAAGCACGCCCTCTGCCGCAAAGCGCGCTTCGTCGCCGCCGGTGAGCACCCGAAGTTGCAGGCCCGTCTCCTTCTTCACACGCTCCACGAATTCCTTGCCGTTCGAGGCGTCGCGAACGGCTGCTGTCGCAAAGGGAAAAAGCGCCTCGACCTTCTGTGCGCACGTGATCGATGCGAAGCGCGACAGGGCGGCAACGGCGATCTCGACGCCTTCGGCATTCAGCTCTCCCGTCGCGGTGAGCCCGCGGCCGAGCCCTGCGAGCACCTTCTCGTTGAAGCGCGGCTGCATGGCGCGGCCACGCACGTCATAAACGACGAGGCGGACCGAGTTGGAGCCGACATCCATCACGCCGACGCGGCGCCAGCGAATAGGCTTGCCGGTCGGTTTCGTTCTGGCTGGTGAAGTCACCGTCATTCGCCTAGCCCGACCATCTGGCCTGATTCCGTGCAAACAGTCCCATTGTCACAGGGACATAGGCCGGGATTCGCCGGCGTCAGGCCCTGGGCTTCAGCTGCGGCGGGGTGGTCAGCCGCAGCGCGCTACCTCTGCCAGACAGGCTGGGGTTTTCAAGGAAGTAATCGTGCGCCGAAAAGGGCTGGCGACCCTTGCCCGTCACGTTACGCACATACCCTCCATCGGGACGCAACGTCCAGCTTTGCGCGCGGTCATTGAGATTCGCCAGCATGATCTGGTCGAGAACCTGGTTGTGGACGGTGGGATTCTTGATCGGTGTGAACGCCTCGACACGCCGGTCGAGATTTCGTTGCATCCAGTCGGCCGAAGTTATGAACACCTTTGCTTCGTCGGACGGCAGCCCTGCCCCATTGCCGAAGCAGACGATACGCGCGTGCTCAAGGAAACGGCCCACCATCGAGCGAACCTCGATGTTCTCCGACAGACCCGCGACGCCAGGCCGCAGACAGCATATTCCCCGGATGACGAGCTGGATCGACACGCCAGCCTGGCTCGCCTTGTAGAGCGAGTCGATGATGGTCTCGTCGACGAGCGAGTTCAGCTTGGCCCAGATCTGCGCAGGGCGCCCTGCCTTCGCGTGGGCGATCTCGTCCTCGATAAGCTGGATCAGGGTCGCCTTGAGGTTCACCGGCGAGATGGCCATCGACTCCATCTCCTTAGGCTTGGAATAGCCGGTGACGAAGTTGAACAGGCGGCCGGCATCGCGGCCAATCTTCTCGTCGGCGGTGAACAGCGAGAGGTCGTCATAGATTCGCGCGGTGATCGGATGGTAGTTGCCGGTGCCGACATGGGTGTAGGCGCGCAGGCTGCCCTGCTCGCGGCGGATCACTAGCGAGACCTTGGCGTGGGTCTTGAGATCGATGAAGCCGTATACGACCTGGACGCCCGCGCGTTCGAGATCACGCGACAGCCGGAGGTTGGCTTCCTCGTCGAAGCGCGCTTTCAGTTCGACAAGCGCGGTGACGTTCTTGCCTGCCTCGGCAGCCTCGATCAGGGCGGCCACGATGGGTGAGTTCTTCGAGGTGCGATAAAGCGTCTGCTTGATGGCCACAACTTCAGGATCCCGCGCAGCTTGCAGCAGGAACTGGGCGACCACGTCGAATGACTCGTAGGGGTGGTGGACAAGAATGTCCTTCACCCGGATCGACGCGAAGATGTCGCCATTGTGCTCGCGCACGCGTTCGGGGAAGCGCGGTTCAAATGGCCGGAAGACGAGATCGGGGCGGCCGTCGACGATCAGCTCCTTGAGCTGGTTCATGCCCATGATGCCTTCGACCTCGGCGACATCCATAGGCTCAGCGCCGATTTCCTCGATGAAGAACGCCTTCAGGCTTTCAGGAGCGCTGCGATCGATTTTGAGGCGCACGATACGGCCGCGGCGGCGCTGCTTCAGCAGGATCTCGAACTCGCGGACCAGGTCTTCCGCCTCTTCCTCGATCTCAATGTCGCTATCGCGGATGACGCGCAGCATGCAACGTCCCTTGGACACGCAGTCCGGGAACAGCATGTCGAGAAACAGCGTGATGACGTCTTCCAGCGCGATGAACCGGCGCGCCTTCGGCGTCTCCGGCAGTTCGATGAAGCGCTCGACTTGGGTGGGGATCGGAACCAGCGCGACCATCTTGGCCTTGTCGCTCGTGCGGATCAGCGAGAACCCCACCGCGAAGCCCTGGTTCGGCAGGAACGGAAACGGGTGGGACGGATCAATGGCCAGGGGCGTCAACACCGGGAAGACGCGCTCCATGAAGCGCAGGCGCAGCCATTCGGTGTCGACTTCGGAAAGCTCGTCTGCATCGACGACGGCGAGACCTGCCCGCTTCATTTCGGTGCGGATATCGGTCCAGATGCGCTGCTGTTCAGCCATAAGCTGGCCAGCCTCGGCGCCGATGCGCTGCAGCTGCTGCGTCGGCGTGAGGCCGTCGGACGAAACGCGCGTAATGCCCGTACGCGCCTGCTGGCGAAGGCCAGCGACGCGGACAGAGTAGAACTCATCCAGGTTCGAGGCGGAGATCGACAGGAAGCGCAGACGCTCCAGCAACGGATGACGGCGGTTTTCTGCCTCCTCCAGCACGCGGCTGTTGAACTGCAGCCAGCTGAGTTCGCGGTTGAAGAAACGCTCGGGAGCGTTGACCAGCGGCGAGGTAAGGCCGGGTGCATTGCTGATCGCAGGCGCGATTTCGCGCACGCGTCCACGCTTCGCCTTGTCAGCTCGGTCTGCCATCATCGCCCAGTGTCTTCGGCCGGTCTGACGCCAGCCATGAAGTACCTGACTACCATCAATTTGTTACGGATCATTTGCCAGCCAGGCAGATCAGCCCGGATCCATGCCCAGGGCTACCAGCACGGCGCGAGCCGACCGCAATCCCTCAGCCCTGCCCGGCGTCCGGGCAATCTGGTCCGCGACGCGACCCACCGCTTCCCAGGACGGCTCCATCCGTCGCGCAAGGTAAGTTACTGATTCTTCGGGAATGATCAGATGTCGCAGGGCGGTTTCCTCGCGCAGCCGGGCGGCGAGGGTCTCGTCGTCAGGTGGGGCGATGTGGGCGACCGGCATGGCCGCCAGGCGGGAGCGGAGGTCAGGCGGGGCCGTGAACCATCCCACCGGCTCGGTGCGGCCAGAGAGAAGTACGGGCGCGCGACGGTCCCGGCAAAGGTTCAGCGCGGCGAACAAACCCATTGCCGAAGCGGTATGGTCGGCGTCATCCACTGCAAGGGCGGATACGGACAGCCGTGCGATCTCATCGATTTCCGCGGCCGCCAGCGCCTCGCCGGTGACAAAGGCTGCGCCCGCATCCTCCGCCCACATCCGCAGCAAGCGCGTGCGGCCAGCTTGCGCCTCGCCAACCAGCGCCATCTGTCCGCCCGGCCATAGCCGCCAGCGGCGTATCGATGTGACGGCCGTCGCGTAGGACCCTGAATCGATCAGAGGCCGGCTCTCTGGGTCTGCCTTGGGAAAGTCCAGGAACAGCTGGCCAGAGTGCCGGTTGCCGCCCGATGCGCCTGTCATGGCGCTCCCGTCGCCTG
>JBMOGP010000083.1:0-8362 GCA_049318285.1 Hyphomonadaceae bacterium | reverse complement strand
GCCTGATCGACCGCGTCGCCCTTGTGACCGCCGTCTCCGGCGGCGCTATCACAGCCGCATGGTTCGGCCAGCATGGGCCGGATGGTCTCGACGGCCTGCGCGCCGCCGCCCTCGACAAGGACTGGCAGTCACAGCTTCACACCACCTGGATGTCGCCCCAGAACTGGGAACGCCTCGTGCAAGGCGGCCTCAATGGTCCCGACAAGCTGTCTGCATGGCTCGACAGGGAAGTCTTCAACGACGCCAGAATGAGCGACATGAAGGCCCGACCACGCATCGTCATTAACGCAACCGATCTCTACAGCGGAGCACCGTTCGCCTTCGAGGCGCCATGGTTCGATGCCATCTGCAGCGACCTCGACGACGTGCGCTTGTCAGATGCCGTTGCCGCGTCCATGGCGGTGCCTGTCGCGTTCCGCCCCATCGTTGTCCGCACCTATGGCCGTGAATGCCCGCACCAGCTCGCGCCATGGGTCGCAGCCGCCGAAGCCAGCCGCTCCGCGCCCATGCTTCTGCGCGAAACGGCGCGCTCCTTCCGCTTCTTCCGCGACAGCGCACGCATGGACTACATCCATCTCGCCGATGGCGGCGTCGCAGACAATTTCGGCGTCTCCTCCATCGTCACACTGCGCGCCGCATCCGGTACGCCACATGGTCCCTTCACCGCCCGCGACGCAGTGAAGCTCAAGCGCTTCACCTTCTTCATCGTAAATGCCGAGCGGAATGCAGAGGGTGAGTGGCCCAAGCGCGAGTCCGGACCCGACGGCCCACAGCTTCTCGAAGCTCTGCTGGGCGTCTCCGTCAACGCACCCAAGCGCGCCGCAGCTGACGCCTTCTCAGGCGAGATGGAACGATGGGAGCGCGACGTCATCGCGTGGCGCTGCAGCCTGCCGCCCGGACGCGCCGTGGCCCTGGGCGCACCCGAAAACTGGAAATGCACGGACGTTGATTTCCGCCTCGACATGGTCTCGTTCGCTGACGCATCTGATGAACGCTTCCGAGACCTCGGCAAGGCGGCGACAGCGGTCAGCCTGCCAAAGCAGACCATCGACGCACTGATCGAAGGCGGCCGCCAGGCGATTGCGAGAAATCCAGAAGTTCTGGCTTTGACGCGTTGATCTCTGGTCCCCCGCCCGGCGGTCCAAAGGCCTCATTCCGAGCTCATTACCCGTACCCGCGATTTCGCGGTCCGCCCCGCTTCGTCTACCACATGCAATTCATAGAACCCAGCCTGACCTGGCCGCCACACGGCGTCGCCCGCCACATTGCGACCGAGCGGTCGACCATCGACATACCAGGTCAGCCGCCCATGCCCCTCCGCAGAGAGCACATAGGAGACATGCTCCGTGTCTTTCCACACCTCGCCGCCGTCTGGCGGAAACAGGATGTGCGGCGGTGCATTTTCCTGCTCGAACCGCGCGAGCGCATCCGGAGGAAGATGCTGACCCGGCAATTCTTGATGCAGGCTCGGCCCGGTGCTGCGTTTCGGCATGATGCGGGAGATTATATCGTAGACTTCGAACAGAACAGGCAACGCAGCATCGCGACCGGTCACGCCCGGCCGCGGCGCTGAATCTGCACGGCCAATCCACACCACAACCGCATGGCCGTTACCCACGCCCGCCGCCCAGGCATCACGGAATCCATATGAGGTTCCTGTCTTGGCTGCGATGACAGGGGCCTCCTGCGTCAGCTGCGCCGGCATCCTGCCACTCGGCGCGGGCGATGCCGCAAGAATATCGATGATCTGCTTTGCCGACTGCGCCGACATGATCTGAGTCGATGGCTTCCTTGACGTCTTCGCGGCCACAACGTCGGACTCCAGCCAGTTCAACGGCAGTGCATGTCCCCGGTCGCCAAGCGCAGCATACAGCAGCGCCAGTTCGCGCACGGTCAGCCCCGCTCCTCCCAGCGCGATTGCAAGCCCGGCATCTTCATCGCCGGACAGCGGCATCGCCAAGTCCGCTCCCGCAAACGCCAGAGCCGCAGCAAACCTCTGGGCCCCGACGGCATCCAGAGCTGACACGGCCGGAATGTTCAGCGAATGCTGCAGCGCCTGAGCCACCGTCACATCACCGCGAAACGAGCGATCGAAATTGTCCGGCCGATAACTGGAAAACCGCTTGGGTGTATCGGCAATGCGCGTGTCCGGCGCCGCCACGCCGTCATCGAACGCCAGCCCATAGATGAACGGCTTGAGCGTTGACCCCGGAGACCGCGGCCTGTCCGTGAGATCGATCCACCCGCCCGCCGTCAAGCGGTTAGCCGAGCCTGCCGCAGCGCGCACTTCGCGGTTGGCAATATCGACCACCATGATCGCAACCTGCACACCATCCCGCGACGGCCCAGCGGCGCGCGTCGCCAACGCCTCGACTTCCTTCTGAAGCGCCATGTCGATCGTCGTGCGGATATTGTCGGGCGAGGATGCACGCCGCAGCGCTTCCTCGGAAGCATGCCAGGCAAGCTGGGGAAAGTCGCCGCGCTGCGGCGCGGGATACTCAGCCGACTCCGCGGCCAGATCCTTCGCGAACACCCCCTCGTCCGCTAGCCGCATCAGTACGCGCTCACGCGCCACGATCGCCGCCTTGGGGCGCAGGTCCGGCCGTCGCGCTTCGGGCGACTGCGGCAGCGCGATCAGCATCGCGATCTGATCGGGTGACAGGTTGTCAGGCTCCCGTCCGAAATACGCCCACGACGCAGCACGCACGCCTTCCAGGTTGCCGCCATAAGGCGCCATCGTCAGATAGAGCTCAAGAATCTCTTCCTTGCTCAGCCGCTTCTCAATCTGCCAGGCGCGGAACGCCTCGATCGCTTTGGAAACGATATTGCGTGGCCGCGGCTCGAGAAGCCGGGCCGTCTGCATCGTGATTGTCGATCCACCCGATACAACTTCACCAGACGCTGCCAGCGATCCCGCCGCGCGCCCGAGCGCAAGCAGATCGACCCCGCCATGCCCCATGAAGCGCTTGTCTTCGTAAGCCAGCAGCGCCTCGACGAAATCAGGATCGATCCCTTCGAGATGCGCCTTCATCCGCCATTTTCCGTCCTCCACGGGAAAGATGCGCATCACCGCGCCGCGCCGGTCAAGAACGACGCCAGAGACGACGTCCGCGCGATACAGGGGCGGCGGCAGCAGCCAGTCGATCAGCACCAGCGGCAGGAGCAGGTACAGCGCGACCAGCGCCACGCGTCGCCACCACTCCGGAGGCCACCACAGGCGGAAGCGCCGCACCTTGTCGGGCGGCACCTTCCTTATCCTGTCAGTCCACGTCGCGCTCATTCCTGAACGGCCTGCTAACAGCGAGCCGCCTGCTATCGCTTGGTTACCGTGATGGTCCGCGAAACAGTCCGCGCGAAAGTCTCGGGGCGATACATGTCCTCGGCGACTACGCCCGGCATCGTGAACGTGCCCGGCGTCACGGCCCGGACCATGTAGGCAACGGTCTCGCGACGCTGATCAAACAGATCGAACGACGCGATAAAGCGGTCATCCCGCGCCTCCGCAATGTTCGGCGCAGCCAGCTCTCCGAGGAAAGCGTATGGGCCAGTGCTGCCCGCATCCTCAGGCCGCAGCACCGCCTCGATCTCGAAGCCGGCCGGCAACAGGTCCGCGATTATCAGCGGAGTACGCCGCATTTCCGTCGCCGCAACAGACAGCGCGACGATGATGCGGTCGCCCTGCCGGAACGTGTCACCATTGATGGCCTGCCCGCCCGGCGTCCACAACTGCTTGTTTGCTAGCATGCCGTCGAACGCCGCCGCCGGCGCCGTCGCGGGCGAGCCGCGCGAGACAGCCGTCACATAAAGCTGACCCTGTCCGTTGTTGGTGAACACGGGCGGACGCGAGATCTGTCCGTCGCGCATCCGGTAGACACCGTTGCCCGCGCCGTCGGCCTGCCCCTGCACAGCGACATTCACCGCCGACTGGCCGCCCGACAGCGCATTGGCTGCAAGAAGAAGGAACGCCTTCTCCTGCGTCGTCAGCCTGTCAGGCTCCGGCAGGTCCTGGGCCACGCGCTGGGACAGTTTCTGCACCAGTGTTGTCTGCTTCGCTTCCTGCGCAACAGCTAGCACGCCCGCGAGGTCACGGCGCGCGGTCTGGTAGTAGTCGCCGGTGTTAACGTAGCCGAGCGCACGTTCCGCCGCGTCGAACGCGGATTTCGCACGCGCATTGTCGCCGATCATGTAGAGCGCCGCGCCCAGCTGCGCCCGCGCAAGCGGGCTCTGGATCCGGTCCAGCCGGTCATCGTGAAGGTAACGAAGACGCGCACGATCCATGCGGCGGGCTTTCGCCAGGACATAGGATGCGTAGGCCACCGACCGGTCCATCATCTGACGCTCGGTATCTGTGTGGTAGCGGCTCTCATAGACTTCGAAATCGTAGCCCGACGCGTAGCGCGACTCCCGGATCGCAAACTCTTCAAGCGAGTCATATGCCTTGTCGAGCGCAGCGTCGGGAACGACGTAACCGGCAGCTTTCGCACGGAACAGGAAGTCGGTTGCATACGCCCCCAACCACGCGCTCGACAGCGCATCACCTGTCCGCCACAGGCCGATGGCTCCATCGGCGCCTTGCCGGTTAAGCAGCGTGTTGACCGCCTCCTGCACCTGAATGCGAAGGTCAGCTGGCGTCTTGCGCCCCGCGAGTGCCGCAACCTGCGCTGCATAGAGCAGCGGCAGCGCACGGCTGGTAATCTGCTCGGTGCATCCGTAAGGATACTGCTCCAGCGAGTCGAACAGCGCCGCAGCGTCCATCGGAATGGGCGAGAACGATACCTGCACATAGCCAGAGCCCGGCACAAACGAAGACAACGCGTTGGCCGCTGGCGAGAACGTCGCCCCCGGCTGGATCGTCGTGCGGATGACATTGCTTGCAGGCATCCATGCCGAACGTGTCTGGATGGGGTAGCTGCGCGTGACCGCATAGCCGCCCGGCCCCGTGAGGTTGAACGAGATGTTCGAGATGCCCTCGCCGCCCGACGAGAAACTCGCGTCCCGATCCATACGCTGGTTGTTGGCGAGGTTCACCGAAAGCGTGCCCGTCGTCGCCCGCACCGGACCCGTGGCCTGCAGGGCGGCGGCGTAGACGCCCGCTTCGCCTTCCACATTGTCCAGCGTCAGCGTGCCCGTGGCAGTGTCGCCCGGCGCAAGGAAGCGTGGAAGCGCCAGCAGCGCAGGCACCTGGTCGCGCACGGTCACCGCCTTCGACGACGATCCCACCCCCGAATTGGACCAGGCCACCGCCATCAGCCGCAGCTCACCGTTGAATGCCGGGACATCGAACGTCACCGATGCCTTGCCGCCATTCAGTTTGACTGGCACCGACATCAGCACAACAGACTGGGTTGGCACGACGGTAAGCCCAGCCCCGCCGATCTGGTCGCCGCCCTGACGAATGCTGCCGGCCGCGCCCTGGTTCGGGTCGAGCAGGCGTCCATAGTCGTCGCGCAGCTCAACACCCAACCGCCGCTTGCCGAAGAAATATTCGGCAGGGTCCGGCGTCTGGAACCCAGTCAGCAAAAGGATACCTTCGTCCACCGCAGCGATCTGGACATAGCCATTGTCATTAGGACCCGCCGCCGTGACGTTGACCGTCATCTTGTTGTTCGGCCGCTGGACGGCAGGCGCTGCAATATCCAGCTTGAACGTCCGCGGCGTCACATCCACGGCGACGTGAGCAACGCCCACCGCACGGCGCGGCTTCGGCGTTTTCACGGCGTCACGCGGCGTGTAGACCGTCGCCATCACGTAGACGCCCGCGCCCCACTCCCTGGTTACAGGCAGACGGATGTTCGCGCCTTCGTTGGCCTTGACGGACACTGTGCGTGTGAGAATGACGTTCTCCGAAGCAACGACGATTTCCGCTTCGCCCGAGTAGGGCGGCATGATCGTGACGTTGAGATCGTCGCCGATAGCCGGCAGCGCATCGGGTACCTGCACGCGCACGCGATCTGGCGCCTCGACACCCTCCTGCGGTTGGCCGCCCCAGCCAGACCAGAAGCCATAGGAAGCCTCCCCGCCATTGGCCTCTTCGGTAAGGTAAATTTCATAGTCGCCGTAATCGAGCTGGCGCGTCTTGATCGTCCCGCGGCCACCTTCCACAACAGGAACCCGACCGTTTTCCAGTTCGACGACACGACGTGACTGACGCCACTGCCATGCGCCGCCATTCTCACGATACCAGTCATACTTCCAGTCGATGCGAACCAGACGCCAATTGATGTTGGCCGCCTTCAGGGCGCCTGTGCGATCGACGGACACAACTTCGAAAGATGCTGTCTCCCCCTCTTTCGACGAACGGTCATCGAACGCCGGCTTCACGCCGATGTAACGGGCCTCTGGCCGATAGGCGACGCGCACATCATCACGCACCGCGCGACCACCCGGCTCGATCGCTGCCATCACAGCGCGCAGCCGCAACGGACGCGAGGATTCCGTGTTCTCCGCGGCGCGCGGGTCAAGTGAGATCACCGCGCGACCCGCCGCATCCGTATTCGCCGGCGCAAGATCGAAGGTGGATTCACGGAACTGCTCGTCATGACGGCCGAACGCGAAGCCCTTCAGCTCCGGGAAAGGGTTGGGGTCTGCCTCGATCCGCACATTGCCCTCGACGGGCAGGTCAGCGCCCGGCGCGCCATACAGAAAGCGCACGTTCGCCGTGATCGGCCGCGCCTCGCCAGCGCGCATCGAGCTTGCCGTATCCGCCGTCAGATTCATGGCGATGCGTTGCGGAACGAAGTCCTCGACAGAGAAGTTCTCGCTGCCGACTAAGCCGACTCCATCCACCTCGGTCGAAATGCGCCACGTCCCACGCGCGGCCGCCTTTGGCACCGGAAAAGCGTAGCTCACCGCGCCATTGTGCTCGCGCGTATCCTTGAAGCGCAGCCGCCCCGCCTCAAGCCCATTGGGGCCATAGACGATCACGGAGCCGGCGCGATTGCTAAGCGACACCGCCGCAGCATCGCGGATCAGCGAGGTGATGTAAGCCGTCTCCCCAGGACGATAGACGCCGCGGTCGGTATAGACGAAAGCGTCAGCCACCTGCGCAGGCGCGCGTCCGCCAACATCGCGCTCACTCAGGTCAACTGGCGAACGGTCGAGATCGAGGATCGCGAAATCGCCATTTGGCGCATAGGCCATCAGCATGCGCGGCGCGAGATTGCCCTCGCCCTTCATGATTGAGCCAGAAAAGCTTACCCGCCCCGTGCTGTCCGTATTGCCGCGCGCGAGAATCTCGTTGTTTTGCGCCACCAGCTCCAGCTTTACGCCGGACACTGATTTTGCCGACTGCAACGACCGCACAGTCGCCGACATACCATCCACGCCCGAATAGGTTGTCAGCGCCAGATCGGTGATCACCAGCCAGCGCTTCGCTCGCGCCGCCTCATTCGGGATGTCGCCGGAAGCATCGATCTGGTCGAGTTCGACGAAGTATGCACCAGGCTGCAGTTTCGGAATCGCCTTTGCGATCGGAAACACCGTCGTCTGCGCGGAGTTCGCCGATCCCGGCGTGTCGATCTCGCCCGTCCACAACTGCTCGGCGACGTCGTAGACGTCCGAGCCATACTCCATGTAACCCCAGCCGCCCGCGCTGTGCGAATAGCCCTGGCTGATCGTCTTGAAAGCCAGCGCGCGGTCGGTGATGCGCGAAATGGTGACCTTCACTTTTTCGACGTTCACCGTCTCCAGAGCGAGACCGTCCGCGTCGATACGCGGCAGGATCACGCCGTCACCCTTGAAGCCGACATAGGCTGGCCGGTCGCCAAAGGCGATCGCCACATCCTCATCGAAAGGCAGGGTTCGCCCGTCGCCCGCCGGAAGGCCCGATCGGATGCGGATTTCGCGATCGCCGCCGAAGGTCAGGCCGCCAAGGCACAGGTTCGCGCCCTCGACGGAGAGTGCAATCTCGGGTCCATCACCCATGTCAACATAGGGGCGGTAGTCCGTCTGCGGGTTGAGCCCTGCCGAGAAGCCAAGGCAGGCTTTCGGCTGGTCACGCGTCACGTCGATCGTGTAGCGCAGAAATTCGAACTCATCCGAACCGCCCGCGCGAGGCGCATTCGCCTGTCGGGTCTCTAGCTGGGGCCCCTGATCCTCGCCTAGCACCGCCTTGGCGTCATTGCCGCCAGCAGGCCCCCCGCATGCGGAAAGCGAGATCGCAGAAAGAACGCCCGCGGCTACAAAAGCCATGGCGCGCAATAATGTCGTGGACATCACGTCGTCCCTCCTGAGCCCCAGCAACTTTTGAGTTCGGCATTCACCATAACTGGCGCGCACCACTATGAAAGGCCGCGCAAGGCTCAAGCTGCTGAAAAACAGTGAGTTTGGTACGCCGCCATGCCTGAACTGCGGGCTTGGAGGG
>JBMOGP010000082.1:0-8371 GCA_049318285.1 Hyphomonadaceae bacterium | reverse complement strand
TCGTTCGAACTCGACGTAGGCTGGGCGGCAGCTGCGGGCGAAGACATCCCGGCGCTGTTCGCGAGGTATTCCGGCCGCTATACCGGCATGCACATCAAGGATGTGAAGGCGACCACGCAAGCCAACATCGCGCTGAAGATGGACCCGTCGGATGTGGGATCTGGCAAACTCGACTGGAAGACCATTCTTCCAGCGGCTCACGCGGCGGGCGTACGGAACTACTTCCTCGAGCAGGAACCGCCTTTCGACAAGCCGAGGCTGGAAGCGGCGGCAAACGGGTATAGGTTCCTCAGCACACTGGAAATCTGAGGACTGACCATGAAGACCATGAAGGGACCGGGCATCTTCCTCGCGCAGTTCGTGGGGCCGGATGCGCCATTCAATTCACTTCCCACCATAGCAAAATGGGCGAAGGAGAAGGGCTTTGTCGGCGTTCAGATTCCGACAGGCGAAGCATCGCTGTTCGATCTGCGCAAGGCGGCGGAAAGCGATGCATACTGCGACGAGATCAAGGGGATGCTGAAGGACGCCGGCATCGTCATCACGGAACTGTCCACACACCTGCAAGGCCAGCTGGTCGCCGTTCACCCAGCCTACGACACGCTGTTCGACGCCTTCGCGCCGCCCCAGGTGCGCGGCAATCCAAAGGCCCGGCAGGAATGGGCGGTTGAGCAGCTTTATCTCGCCGCGAAGGCTTCGCGGCGCCTTGGTCTCGACGCCAGCGTGACGTTCTCGGGCTCGCTCGCCTGGCCCTATTTCTTCCCCTGGCCGCAGCGCCCGCCGGGACTGTTCGAAACAGCTTTCGAAGAACTGGCGAAACGCTGGCATCCGATCCTTGACGCCTACGAGGAAGCAGGCGTCGATCTCTGCTATGAGATCCACCCCAGCGAGGACCTGTTCGACGGAACGACGTTCGAGATGTTTCTCGACCGTGTGAAGGGTCACCGGCGCTGCAACATCCTGTTCGATCCGAGCCATTTCGTGCTGCAGCAGCTGAACTATCTCGACTACATCGATCTGTATCACGAGCGGATCAAGATGTTCCACGTGAAGGATGCAGAGTTCAATCCGACAGGACGGCAGGGTGTCTATTCGGGCTATGCGCCGTGGCTGGAACGCGCCGGGCGGTTCCGCTCGGTCGGTGACGGGCAAGTGGACTTCAAGGGCATCTTCTCGAAGCTGGCAGGTTACGACTACGAAGGCTGGGCGGTGCTGGAGTGGGAGTGCTGCATCAAGCATCCGGAAGATGGCGCGCGCGAAGGCGCGGCCTTCATCCGCGACCACATCATCCAGGTGACGCCGCGCGCGTTCGACGATTTTGCGGCGAGCGGCACGGATGAAAAGGCCAACCGCCGCCTGCTCGGCCTCGACCGTTGAGGCGCCTGCGCCTCGGCATGGTCGGCGGCGGCGAAGGCGCGTTCATCGGCGGCGTGCATCGCATGGCTGCAAGACTGGACGGGCACTGGGATCTTGTTGCGGGAAATTTCCAGTCTGACCCCACGAAGTCGGTTGCCTTCGGCAAGGCGCTCGGCCTGGATGATGCGCGCGCCTATCCTGACTTCCGTGCGATGGCGGCAGGCGAGGCCGCACGCACGGACCGCATCGATGCGGTTGCGATCGTGACGCCGAACTCCACGCACCACGCGATTGCGCATGCATTTCTGGACGTGGGCATCGCCGTGATCTGCGACAAGCCGATGACGATCGGACGCAAGCAGGCAGACGACCTGGCGGACGCCGTCAAGCGCACTGGGCTGCCCTTCATCCTGACGCACAACTATTCGGGCTATCCGATGGTGCGGCAGGCGCGCGTGATGATCGATGCTGGAGAACTCGGAAACATCCGCATCATCCAGGCCGAGTATGCGCAGGACTGGCTCGCGACCGAGCTTCCCGGCAACAAGCAGGCGGACTGGCGCGGCGACCCCGCGCGAGCAGGCCCCGGCGGGGCGCTGGGTGACATCGCAACGCATGCTTTTCAGCTGATGGAATTCGTCACTGGACTGAAAGCCGGGTCCCTCGCCGCTGACCTTTCCGCCTTCGTGCCGGGGCGCAAGGTAGACGACAATGTCAACGTCATGCTGCGGCTTGGTGATGCGCGCGGCATGCTGTGGGCGAGCCAGGTGGCGACGGGATCTGTCAATGGGCTGAAGCTGCGCGTGTTTGGCGACAAGGGTGGCCTCGAATGGGCGCAGGAGACCCCGGAGACATTGCTGTTCACGCCACAGGGCGGGCAGCAGCGTATCCTGCGTCGTGGCGGCGCCGGCATTTCCGCTGCCGCAAATCATGCAACCAGAGTGCCAGGCGGGCATCCGGAAGGTTATCTTGAAGGCTTTGCGCAGATCTATTCGGATGCGGCAGAACTGGTGCGCGCGTATCGGGAGAAGCGGGCGCCAGATCCATATGCGACGCTGGCGCCGGGCGTGAGCGATGGCCTGCGCGGCGTGAAGTTCATCGAGGCGGCTATCGCCTCCAGTGAAAACAATGGCGCATGGACTGCGCTGGACTGAGGGAGATCTGACATGCGGATGATGGCTGGACTGACGGCGGCGTCGATCATGCTGGTGGCTTGCGGCGGCGAACCGACGCCTGCGCCGCAAACGGCTGCGGAAGTTGCGCCGCCTGTTGCAGAGACGCCTGTGGCGGACACGCTGACTGCAGAGCAAAAGACTCAAGGCTGGAAGGCGCTGTTCAACGGGACTGATCTCACCGGGTGGAAGGGTTACAAGAAGGACGCGCCGGGCGCTGGCTGGGTTGTCGAGAATGGCGAGCTGACCCTGGCGACCGCGGGCGCCGGCGACATCATGACGACCGAGCAGTTCGGGCCGTTCGAGCTGTCGCTCGAGTGGAAGATATCGCCCAACGGAAACAGCGGCATCATCTACCTCGTCAATCAGGATCCCGCCGCCGAGAACACCTACAACACCGGGCCGGAGATGCAGGTGCTCGACAATGACGGGCATCCGGATGGCAAGATACCCTCCCACCGCGCGGGCGCGCTCTATGACTTCACCGTACCACCCGATGGAGCGGTGAAGCCGGTGGGCGAATGGAATGAGGCCGTTGTGCGCTTCACCGGATCCGAGATCGAGCACTGGCTGAATGGCAAACTGGTGTCAGAGTCGAGCTATGGCGATGATGCGTGGAAGGCCAGGGTTGCGGCGACGAAGTTCAAGCAGTGGCCACTGTTCGGCACGTTTGCGCGGGGACATATCGCGCTGCAGGACCATGGCGATCGCGTTTGGTACCGCAACATCCGCATTCGTCCACTTTAGGCGAAAGGCAGCCTGCCGAGTCAGCGCGCATCCGCACAGCGATCCCCTGGGTGCGCGCGATGTCGCCCGTCAGACGAGCGTCGCTTCCGTACTGGAGACGATCTCCTCGTGGGAGACGCCCGGCGCCGCTTCGACCAGCTTCAGGCCGCCTTCCACGACATCGAACACACCCAGATTCGTGATGATGCGGTTCACAACGCGCTTTCCCGTCAGCGGCAGAGAGCATTGTTTCAGCAGCTTGGTCTCACCAGACTTGCTGGTGTGATCCATGATGACAACGACGCGCTTCACGCCAGCCACAAGATCCATGGCGCCGCCCATGCCCTTCACCAGCTTGCCCGGGATCATCCAGTTCGCAAGGTCGCCTGCTTCAGACACTTCCATCGCGCCGAGGATGGCGAGGTCGACATGGCCGCCGCGGATCATTGCGAAGGATTGCGATGACGAGAAATAGACCGAGCGATCAAGCTCTGTGATGGTCTGTTTACCGGCGTTGATGAGGTCTGCATCTTCCTCACCCTCGATCGGAAACGGGCCCATGCCCAGCATGCCGTTCTCCGACTGCAGCGTGACATCGACGCCCTGCGGAATGTGGTTCGCGACCAGCGTCGGGATTCCAATGCCAAGGTTCACATAGAACCCGTCCTGCAACTCCTGCGCGGCGCGGGCAGCCATCTGATCGCGGTTCCAGGCCATCAGACGGACTCCTTCTTGCGAACGGTGCGCTGCTCGATGCGCTTCTCGAAGTCGCCCTTGATCAGGCGGTTCACGAAAATGCCCGGCAGGTGGATGTGATCAGGGTCCAGCGAGCCAACGGCAACGATTTCCTCGACCTCGACAACGCAGAGCTTTCCGGCGGTCGCCATGTCCGGGTTGAAGTTCCGGGCCGTCTTGCGGAAGACGAGGTTTCCCTGGGTGTCGGCCTTCCAGGCCTTCACGATCGACAGGTCCGACACGAGGCCGCTTTCGAGGATGTAGGTCTGGCCATTGAACTCGCGGTGTTCCTTGCCCTCGGCGACGATCGTGCCGACGCCCGTCTTGGTGTAGAATCCCGGGATACCCGCACCGCCAGCCCGGCAGCGTTCGGCGAGCGTGCCCTGCGGATTGAATTCAAGCTCAAGTTCGCCGGAGAGATACTGCCGCTCGAACTCCTTGTTTTCGCCGACATAGGACGAGATCATCTTCTTTACCTGGCGCGTGTTGAGCAACACGCCTAGCCCGAAACCGTCGACGCCGGCGTTGTTCGAGATGACGGTGAGGTTCTTCGTGCCTTGCCGCTTCACTTCGGCGATCAGATTCTCGGGGATACCGCACAGCCCAAAACCGCCCGCCATGATGGTCATTCCGTCGAACAGCACGCCGTCGAGCGCCGCCTGCGCGCTGGGATAGATCTTGCTCGCCATTCCCTTATCCCTTGCTAGACGCCGACGACCTGGTCGATCCGCCCGAAGATGGAGCGGCCGCGATCATCCAGCATTTCGATCTCGACGCGATCGCCGCGCTTGAGAAATCCGGTCCTGGCCGCGCCCTTTGTGATCGCTTCGACCATGCGGAGCTCGGCGATGCACGAATATCCAACGCCACCATCGGCGATGGCCTTGCCTGGCCCGCCATCCTCGCCGCGATTGGACACCGTGCCCGAGCCGATGATGGCGCCAGCAGACAGAGCGCGCGTCTTTGCTGCGTGCGCGATCAGGGTCGGAAAATCGAATGTCATGTCGGCCCGTGTATTCGCGCGACCAAAGGGCTCGCCATTGAGGCGGACAGACAGCGTGCCGTTCAGCCGATCGCCATCCCACATGCCCTCGAACTCATCCGGCGTCACGGCGACGGGCGAGAAGGCGGAGGATGGCTTCGACTGGAAGAAACCGAAGCCCTTCGCAAGCTCGTTGGGGATGAGGTTACGCAGGCTGACATCGTTGCACAGCATGACGAGACGGATCGCCCGCTGTGCGTCCTCGTGACCCGCGCCGAGGGGGACATCGCCGGTCACGACGGCGACCTCGCCCTCCATGTCGCAGCCCCAGCTTTCGTCCGCAAGCGGGATTGAATCACGCGGGCCGAGGAATGCGTCCGACCCCCCCTGATACATCAGCGGGTCGGTCCAGAACGTCTCGGGCATTTCGGCGTTGCGCGCCTTGCGCACCAGCGCCACGTGATTCACATAGGCCGAGCCGTCGGCCCACTGATAGGCGCGCGGCAGAGGTGAGGCACAATCCTTCTCGTGGAAGCGGTCGGTGGGAACGGAGCCGATCTCGACTTCGTCCGCCAGCGTATGCAGGCGCGGTGCATGACGCTTCCAGTTATCCAGCGCAGCCTGCATCGTCGGCGCAATGTGGCCAGCGTCGGCAAAACGCGTGAGATCACGCGAAACCACGACCAGCCGTCCATCGCGGCCATGCTTGAGGGATGCGAGCTTCATGAGCGTCTTCTAGGACGCGCGCGCGACAGAGGCAAATGGCGACCAGACGAGATTCTGCAAATCTTGGTGCTGGCAGCGCAACGCAGGTCTCGTCCTTGTGCGCCAGCGGGCAAAGTGCATCTGGGTGGCGGTGTCGCCGCCGCAGCGGATCATCATCACACCGATGCTGTCTGACTGTGATGACTCAACCGCGAGGAATCGGGCGCGGGGTCCGGGCTCTCCTGGCGCCTGCGCCCGGACGTGGGACGCCGGGGCGCGCCGGCAAGGTTCATTCGGGCCAGGCTTCATGCACCAGATCGGCGCCGAACACGGCCTCGGGTCCAAGCAACTGGAATTCTGGGGCGGACCAGACACCTGAGAAAAGCGCCTGCATTTCCAGTGAGCCGGTGGCCGGCGTGAACAGTGCGGGCTGACCGTCGATCTCGCCGCGTTCGATGCCGGCGATGCGGATGCCGCTTTCAACGCCAAGCAGCTTGTACTCGAACCTCGGATCGGGATTGCGGGCAAACATCTTGAGCAGTTTTGGCCGCTCCTGCCGCACCAGCACCACGCGGGTGATCAGATTTTCGGGGATCAGGGTGGCGACGCCGAACGTCCAGGTGATGGCGGGCTCGGGGCCTGCGCCGGGGCCGGGGCCGGGATGGAGCCAGACGATCTTGGGCACGAACAGGTTCTCCCCCGCCTCTGCCTGAAGCTGGGCGCGGCCGAAATTCCAAGCCCAGGCGGCTTCGACACGGGCCTCGTCGGCGCAAAGCGGGCGTTCCATGCCCCGCTTCGCAGCGATGTCGAAGGTAGAGCGGTTACCGGAGTTCCACCCTTCGAGAAATCCCTCGCGCGCGTACGGCCCGTCGCCCATTCGCTGAGGATCATCAATACGTGACGGAAAGCGCGCGAGGAAGGCGGCCACCTCCGGCTCGGCCTCCAGCGCAAAAGTGTGCGGCCGGAAGTAGTTCATGTTGAAGGCGACAGACGGGCCACCGGGCTCTTCGTCGCCTTCGACCGCCTCGGTAGCTTCATCGATGTTGAAGCTCAAGGATACGCCGGTTTCGGGATTGGCGTACCTGACCTGATCGCCTTCGACTTCATAGTTGGGCCGCGCATTGAACCAGTGGCGGATCGCATCGGCGTCGAACGCATCGGGACGCAGGTAGAGGTCGTAGCTCACGCCCTACTCGCCCGTCTTCCAGCTGTTGACGTAATCCCTGCTCTCCAGCACATCAGCCGCCTCGCCCACGTCGAGCGGATCGCGCGTGTCGATCATCACAGCGTACTCGTCTGTCATCGGCTTTTCCTGCACGAACATCTTCTTCAGCGCCTTCGGGTGGGGGCCGTGCGTGAAGCCGGAGGGGTGAAAGGTCATCATGCCGGCCTTGATGTTGTCGCGGCTGAAGAAGTCGCCCGCGTGGTAGAACAGCACCTCATCGAAATCGTCGTTGTTGTGGAAGAAGGGCACCTTGATCGCGCCGGGATCGGTTTCGAACGGGCGCGGCGCGAAGGTGCAGACGACAAAACGATCGGACAGGAAGGTCGTGTGGACGCTGGGCGGCAGGTGATAGCGGTGCGAGACGACGGGGCGTATGTCGCGCACGTTCAACTTAACCGGCGCAAGATCGCCATGCCAGCCGACAGCATTCATCGGGAAATAGGGATAAGTGACCGTCGACACCTGCCCGCGCTTCTTGACCTCGACCGTCCATGCGCCAGCCCTGGCCTGCATCGCCAGATGTGCGTCATCGATGCGCGGCGTCTGCAGAATCGCCGGATCGAAGATCGCGTGCGGACCCAGCAGCCCGCGGTCAGGCAGCGTGAAATGCGCGTTGGTCGCTTCGATGATCAGGACTTCAACAGCGCCTGCGCCACCATCGACGAGCCACATTGCACCGCGCGGCAGGTAGACATAGTCGCCTGCCTCAACCGCCATATGGCCCCAGTCGCAGTAAAGGGCGCCAGCGCCGGAATGGACGAACAACAGGGTGTCGCCATCGGAGTTTCTGGCGATGCGCTCCTGCGTGGCCGCCTTACGCCAATAGCGCAACTCGCACGCCTTGTTGTGCAGGATGACCGGCGCCTTCCAAGGCGATGATATGCCGCCGTCCGCCCGTGTCAGATCGAACGCACGCGGACGCAGCGGCCCTTCGAACGCCGTCCAGCCGGTCGGCGGCTTGGGATGATAGAAAAAGGCGGCGGGACCGAAGAAGCCTTCCTTCGACATCTCGCGCTCATATGTGCCCTCGGGAAGATCCGTATGCGCCTGCCTGGAATGCCTGCCCTCGGCCCCCTGAACCGGGATCCACTTGCCTTTGGTCATTGCTGCCTGGCCTCCGGCTGCTGTTCCGGCGCTGCGTCATGGAACGCTTTCAGCCTCTTCACCGCCGCGTCGATACGGACGACGTTGGGAAACTGGGTCAGATCGATCTGCGGATAGCGCCGGGCATTGGCGACCTGGGGAACAAGGACGATGTCGGCCAGCGTCACGGCATCGCCGAGGCAATAATCGCCGGTGGACGGCAACATCTGTTCGAGAACCTCAAATCCGCGAACGATCCAGTGTTCGTACCAGCTGGCGATTGCCGTATCGTCTGCGCCGAAATGGCTGCGCAGGCGAGCCAGGACAGACGTATTGTTGAGGGGGTGGATGTCGGCGACGATCTGGTCCTTCAGATCGCGCACCTGA
>JBMOGP010000081.1:0-8376 GCA_049318285.1 Hyphomonadaceae bacterium | reverse complement strand
TCGTGCCGGACTGGCAGGTGCATTCGGACAAGCTGATCGCCTATCGTGTCCTGCCTGGCGTGCCCGCGGCCGAGATCGATCCGCTTCTGGGCGAGCTGGTGTGGCGCCTGCCGCATGCGAGCGTGCCGGCGATGTTTGCCGACAGCCTGGCCGAGGCGCTGGTGAAACTGCACTGGCTCGACATTGGCGCGGCTGCGGCGGCCGGCATTCCGATGTTGACCTCGGAGCAGTCGCGCGCGCGCGTGCGGCAGCGGATGGATGACTGCAACACACTGGCGCCGGTGCCGGAGAAGCTGTGGGGGCTGTGGCAGAAGTGGATCGATGGCGACGCCTTCTGGCCGGACTTCGTCTCATTGATCAACGGCGACATCTATCATCCGCGTCTGTTCGTGAACGCGGACTATCGCGTCGTCGCGATCGAGAACTGGGCGGACGCGGAGATTGGCGATCCTGCCTCAGACTTCACGCTCTACTTTGCCGCCGCAGGGCGCGAAGCGATGGAAGACCTGATCGCGCGCTACGACAGGGCAGGCGGCCAGACCTGGGCTCGCATGGCCGACCAGGCGGAGATGCACTACTGGGCCAGCCCCATCAAGTTCGCCGCCTACGCCATGCGCACGGGCGACGTCTCGCACCTGATGAATGTGAAGAACATGGTGCACCGGTATGCGAGCATGCTGGAGGAGAGCGGGTACGGGGACTAGAGAACGGCGACGCTGCTCATGCTTGCCAAATGGCGCCGAGCGAGCCGCAGCGCCGCGCGGAAAGCAAGATGTCGGGGAGAGTGCCGGCAGGCTTCGCCAGGCTCTGGATCGGGCGAAGTTCGTGTGTGGGCTTGCGCCTCGCACGGGTGCGGTGAGCAGTGCGACGCCAATAGGCTTCGATACATAGTCCGTCATGCTCGCCGAAAGATGCTTGTGGTCCTTGCCGAACAAGACATCTGCTGTCAGCGCAATAATCGGAACACCGCCGGCACGATCGCCTGGCTCGCGGATGTCCCGGGTCGCCGTCGCGCCGTCAATTCCAGGCATTATCACGTCCAGGAGGATGACATCGCAGGCGCCGCTGGCCGCTGCTGCAATGGCTGGTGCGGCATCGTCGACAACTGTTACGTCATGTCCAAGCGCGTGCAGAAGCGTCTGAATGATGGGTTGAGCGGTCAGGTTGTCTTCCGCAACGAGCACGCGCAAGGGCCGAGTTTGGGTGTCGGCAGCCTCGCTATCCTGGTCAGCGTCCGGCGCGTCGCATCCTGGCGTCGGGAACTCGAACCAGAATGTGCTGCCCCCGGCAGGGCTGCTCGACATGCACCCGTAGGCGCTTGAGCTGCCTCAGTCCGGGTGTGCGGCAGCTGGCTGCCGGGGCGTTGTATTGTCGGTCGAGTCAATTGATCGGCGTTGGATGGCGTAGCGAACATCAAGCTTGCTAAATGTCCGTCCCGTGCAGCGTGCGGAAATCTACCGCGAAGCCGCCGTCGATATAGCGGACGCAGGTGCCGGCGCGTTCGCCGATCTGGACGCGGTCGCCGATCATGGGGCGGGGGCCGGCGGTCCTGAGGGCTACGCCAAAGAGGGAGGCATCAGCGACGGCGCAGGCGATGGCGATTCCCTTGCCGTGAATGGCGATCACCTCGCTCGTAGCAGGGCGGCGCTCGGCGTTGCGTTCGTCGGTTAGGCCGAGCTTGTCCTTGTTGACCAGCCAGGTCAGCGCGTCGGCGATCTTCTCACGCTTGCGCTGTGGCACTCGGAACTCGACTGCGTATCCGACTTCGTTGAGGACGCGAACCACGACGCCTTCGACGCGGCCAATGTCCTCGATGTAGAGGACGAGGTTCTCGCCCTTCTCAAGCGGGCGGGCCAGGTTGATGCGGATGCCGCCGGAGCAGACGTCGATTGTGTTGCAGGCGAACTCTTCGCCCGAGCCGGTGATGCCGCGAACCGGGACTTGCCAAAGCACGCGGCGATGGCGGCGGCGGTCGGGTCCCTCGGCTCTGCGGATCGAACGACGGTCGAGCCTGTCGATGGCCTTGGCCGTTTGCATCAGCAACCCTCTAACGCAGCGAGAAGGGTTTTCCCCCGGTGCCGGAAGGTTAACAGCACAATCGTTCATAAACTCTTGCCAGAGCCTGTCGGCGGTTTGCGGTCGGGAAGCGGCCGTAGCAGTTTCGTATTCCCGATCGCCAGCTCAGGATGCAGGCGGGAGTGGCAGGGGGCTTGTGGCGGCTGCGTCTTCAGCTGGATGCGACGAGGCGGAGGGCAGGGCGCATAACGGGCGCCGGCGGGAAGATGGCACACACCTGGAGCCGGCGCAGCGGGCGGCCGCCGAGAGCTTCCTCCGGCGTAATCGCCTGGCACAAGCCGAGGAAGCGGCGCGGGCCGCTGTCATCGTGGAGAAGGGGGGCGAGCGCGAACTCGAGATCGAGCCGCTTGCCGGCCAGGGTCTCGCCGCGCGCGTGAATGACAGTCGGGCCGCGATTCTTGACCGCCATCGAGAGGCCGGCGGCGACAAGGCGGCGATCGACATCATTCCAGATCGACAGGAAATCGTGTTCGTCGAGTTGGCGTCCGAAGAGGCGGTCAAGCGTGGCGCCGACGCGCCGGAAAGCAAAGTCGCGCTCTGCGACATGGGTAAGCAGGAAGAGGTTGTTCACCAGGCCAGGATATTCATCCGTGGCCGGCCCGTCCGATGCGTTCTCGCCGTCGGTAAGCCTCTGCCACGCATCAAGCATGGCTTGTGTGTGCGGATGCGCCTTGAGAACTTCCATTTAACGCTCATGCAGATATGCTGCTGGAATCCCACCAGCCTGTCGCGGAGTGTTGCAGCGCACGGGCCATGACGCCTGAGGGGGGAAAAGCGGCCCATTTACGGGCGGATTCTCCAGCCGGGAGAGTGGCCGAGGGCGCCGGAGATAGCGCCGCGCGCGAAAAGGCGCAGGTCTTGCACCCGAGGACGCGATACCTGACGGAGACCTCACATGACCGTTTCATGGCGACACATGCTGGCCGGCGCTGGCCTCGCGACGGCAATTGCCACTGTGGGGCTTACGGCAGCGGGCCAGTCGTGCAGCACGTGCGGTCCCGTGTCGCCGCCACCCCCGCCGCCTCCCCCGAGCGCCTGCTGCCAGACACCGCGCAATCTCTCTGTGAACGTGCCGGGTGTGAACGTGGCGACGGCGAATGTTCACGTGGGCGCGACATCGCTGGCGGTTGCTTCGGCCAATGCATCATCAATGGCGACGGCTGGCGTCTACGGTCAGGCGAGCACTTCGGGCGGCGCTGGCGTCATCTTCGGCGGCGGTGGTGGTTACTATTCGAATCCAGGCGTGCCCACGAGCACGATCAGCAACCTCACCATCAATGGCGGTTATGAGACGAAGCTGGTCGAGGAAGATGTCAGGGGTACGGAAGAGATCTGCGTCGACAAGATCGTGGAAGATCGACGCACGCGGCCGGTGCAGGCGGTCTGCATCGACGATCGCAATACGCCACATCCCGCCTCACGCGTCGACGGCGAGATGGCGGTCGATACGCGGCAGTCCGGTGAAATCTATCGCTGTATGGCTGGGACACACATGCAGGTGACACTGGGCGAGCTAGTTGAGGGCAAGGCGAGCTTCGAAAAAGCCGACACGTTCTCATGCGCCAAGGGCGAGGCGCTGTGGCATGGAGCGGGCGGGGCGATCCAGTGTCGCCGCCAGACCCCGGAGCGCGACTGCAACGAGCGTTCGTTGTTGCGCAAATATGGGCCGGGTGTGAAGTTGGTGCAGGTGACGACAAGCAAGACGATCTGCGAGCCGACGACGCGCCAGACGATCACCAAGGTTGTCAAGGAAGTTAAGGTTGCGCGGCCCGTCGCGGCCGGCAATCTCGTGCTCGATGGCGGCGTGGGGCAGGGGTACTAGGCTCGTGCGTGATACAGAGTACGAAAAGTCCCGGCAGTCTCGCCGGGGCTTTTTGTCGTCTGTTTGGATGATGCAGGGGTCAGACCTTGTCGCTTGACGGCTCGCTGGCGGCGGGAGCGTCGCGACGGCGGGTCTTCGCCACCCCAGTGATGACGCCGATGCCGAGGAGGACGAGGCCGATTACGGCGATCCACTGGTTATCGACGCCGAGAATGCTTGCGCCGAACAGAATGCCGGTGGCCAGGATGACGAAGCCGAGAAGGTGGAGAACGAATGAGGGCATGGCGTCGTTCCTTGTTGGTCGATGCCATGGAAATGCTTCAGCGTGGCCAGCGTTCCGTGGGATTGAGGCCACGGATCTTACGCATCACCCAGGTGAGGGAGGCCACGACCAGCAACGCAGCGATGGCGAAGCCGATGAGCTTGAACACCACGCCGACGATCAGCGAGATCGCGAAAATGGCGGCGAGGGCGAAAAGGACGAGGTAAACGATCCCCACTTCGGCGATTCCCTGGAAATTGCTTGTGCCCGGTAATGCCCAGGGGGCGATATAAGTTCCGTGCCGTCGTCAGCGCGCCTTGCGACGCATCAGCTTCAGGCCGGACCAGTCTGCGTCGACGGCGCAGACCTTCACATCGACGAGGCCCATGGGAAGACAGACCTTGCGTATGCCGTCTTCGGTGAGATCGCGGAAGAGGTTCGAGGATTTCTTTGGCCATGAGACCCAGAGCATGCCGCCTGTTGCGAGACGAAGTTCAAGCTTCGGCAGGTCTCGGGCGAGACTGGATTCGTTGGACACGAAGAGGCGGATGAAATCGAAACTGCCGGCGCGAGGCGCGGTCTTCTTCGGGGCGATGGCGGCGTTGTCGGTGAGGTCGGCGTAGTTGGCAGGTGGCGCGACGGCGATCGCGTTCGCGCCGTCCTTCAGGCCGAGTTTCGCGATGAGGCTCTTGCCCGAATAGCCGGCGGTCGGTGTTGCCATGGTGCGATCGTTTCCTTCGCGTCTTCGTGCTCAGGCTTCAACACGAAGATACCAAGGCAACCACCAGGTTCACGACGAAGTCTACGCGCGCAGGAGCTCGTTGACGCTGGTCTTTGAGCGCGTCTGGGCGTCCACCTGCTTCACGATTACGGCGCAGTAGAGCGAGGGCGTCCAATTCTGGCCCGGCATCGGCGTCGAGCCCGGGCGGTTGCCGGCAACGACGACCGAGTAGGGCGGAACTTCGCCGAAGAGCGTTTCGCCGGTGGCGCGATTCACGATGGGGGTGGATTGGCCGAGATAGACGCCCATGCCGACGACGGAGCCTTCGCGAACGATGACGCCTTCGGCGACTTCGGAGCGGGCTCCGATGAAACAATTGTCCTCGATGATGACGGGGTTGGCCTGCAGCGGCTCCAGCACGCCGCCGATGCCGACGCCGCCGGACAGGTGGCAGTGCTTGCCGATCTGGGCGCAGGAGCCGACCGTGGTCCAGGTGTCGACCATCGTGCCTTCGCCGACATGGGCGCCGATGTTGACGAAGGACGGCATCAGCACCGCGTCCTTCGCGATGAAGGAGCCACGGCGCACGATCGAGCCGGGTACGGCGCGAAAGCCTGCGGCGGTGAATTCCTTGTCTGTCCAGCCTTCGAACTTGGTGGGGACCTTGTCCCAGTAGGGGCCGGGCTGCTGGCCGGCGGCGCCCATGATGCGATTGGGGCTGAGACGGAAGGAGAGCAGTACGGCTTTCTTGAGCCACTGGTTCACGGTCCACGCGCCGGAGGCGGACTTCTCGGCGACGCGAAGCGCGCCTGAGTCGAGTTGGGACAGGGCGTTGTTCACTGCATCGCGGACGGCGCCGGTGGTGGAGGGCGAGAGGGAGGTGCGGTCTTCCCAGGCGGCGTCGATGGTTTTTTCGAGCTCGGTGGTCATGGCATGTCTCCGCGAGTGCAGCGGGCGGATTACAGGGAGATTGTGTGAGGGGCAAAGGGATTTGTGGCAGCGCGGGGGAGCGCGGCCTCTACGACTCAGGAAGCTCGACGTCGTTCATGGCGGCGGCATCGCAGTAGCAGCCCCAACAAAGCGCAACGACGAACGGGGAAGAGTAGGCTTCCCACGCCTCTGCGGTCATTCTGATAGACGCTTCTTCGCATGCTGAGCAGCGGGCTTCGTCTGGCACGCCATTTGTTGCGTACCAGTGAAAGCCGCGACCTACTCGCAGCTCAAGCCCATCAACGACATGCGTGCATACGCGAGTGCGCCGACTGTATCCGTGAGTGTTGCAGAGGATACTTCCGGACATCGGTCCTCTCGGGTCGGCTACCGCCCCGTAAGCCGCAGGAAGCGTTCGCGGAGTTCCTTGTCAGAGCGGAAGACGCCTGAGAACTGAGTGGTGATTGTCGAGACGTTCGGGTGGTGGACGCCGCGGGTTGTCATGCACTCGTGCTTGGCGTCAATCATGACGGCGACGCCTTCGGGCTTCAGGACTTCCTGAATCGCGTTGAGGATCTGGGAGGTCATGGTCTCCTGGGTCTGCAGGCGCTTGGAGTAGATCTCGACCACACGGGCGATCTTCGAGATGCCGACCACGTTATCGAGCGGCATGTAGGCGACATAGGCCTTGCCGAGGAACGGGGCCATGTGGTGTTCGCAATGGGATTCCACGTCGATGTCTCGCAGCATGACGATGTCGTCATAGCCCTTCACGTCGTCAAAGGTGCGCGAGAGGTATTCGCGGGGATCTTCACGATAGCCTTTGAACCACTCTTCATATGCGTCGACCACGCGGCCGGGGGTGTCGACCAGGCCTTCACGCTTAGGGTCGTCTCCGGCCCAGGCGATGAGGGTTCGGACGGCGTCTTCAGCCTCGTCCCGTGAGGGGCGGTTGAACGGCTCGTCGCCGGCTTTGGCCTTGCCTTTGATTTCGGCGTCCATGGCCGGTCCCTTCCGTTACAGGGGCCGGAAAACCCTCATGGTTTCCCGCCCGGGCATCACGACGCCCTATTGCTGACGCCCTCGCCAGACCAGATTGCTCAGGCGAAGGGTTGGTGACACATAGGCGCCTGTTGCGAAAACGCCAGCCTGACGCGTGGGAATACGTGGCGTAATCCCTGATCCAAACTTCCTAACGGAACGAAAAGACCCGACTTATGGACATCCGTCTCTACAACACGCTGAGCCGCGAAAAGCAGGTCTTTTCGCCGGAAAACCCGCAGCGGGTGACGATGTATGTCTGCGGCCCGACGGTTTATTCCTACGCCCATATCGGCAATGCGAGGCCCCCGGTCGCGTTTGACGTGCTGTTTCGCATGCTGCGGTCGAAATACGGGGCGGAGCATGTGGTCTATGCCGCCAATATCACCGATGTGGACGACAAGATCATCACCGCCGCCGCAGAAGCCGGCCGTCCGATCTCGGCGATCACGGAGCAGTTCGAGCGGATCTATCGCGAGGACATTGGCGCGCTGGGGGTGATCGAGCCGACGCACCGTCCGCATGCGACCGACCACATTGCGGGCATGGTCGAAATCATCGGCGCGCTGGTGGATAAGGGCCATGCCTATGTGGGCAAGGACGGCGTGCTGTTTCACGTGCCGTCGATGGCAGACTACGGGAAGCTGTCGGGACGCTTACGGGACGACATGGTGGCGGGCGCGCGGGTCGAGGTGGATGCGGGCAAGCGCGACCCGGCGGACTTTGCACTTTGGAAGGCCGCGAAGCCGGATGAGCCGGCGGAGGCGCGCTGGCCATCGCCCTGGGGCGAGGGGCGGCCGGGCTGGCATATCGAATGCTCGGCGATGGCGAAGGCTGTGCTGGGCGAGACGATCGACATCCATGCCGGCGGGCTCGACCTCATCTTTCCGCATCATGAGAATGAGATCGCGCAGAGCGAGTGCGCCCACGGCAAGCCGATGGCGCGCTACTGGTTGCACAACGGCTTCCTGTCGATGGACTCGGAGAAGATGTCCAAGTCGCTGGGCAATGTGAAGCTGGTTCATGACCTGCTGAAGGCGTGGGATGGCGAGACGCTGCGCTTTGCGCTGTTGTCGGGGCACTACCGTCAGCCGCTGGATTTCACGGCGTCTCTGCTGGGGCAGAGCAAGACGACACTCGACAGATTCTACAATGCACTGCGGAGGATGAAGGGCGTCGCGGCAGAGGATACGGGCGTGCCCGATGGCGTGATGGCGGCGCTGTGCGACGATCTCAATACGCCGGATGCGCTTGCTCAACTCTCCGTTCTGGCGACGGAAGCGAACAAGGCAGACCCCGCTGACTGGCCGCGCTTCAAGGGGCAGATGCTGGCGGCTGGCGCGATGCTGGGATTGCTGCAGGCTGATCCGGATGCGTGGGCGCGCGGTGATGCGTCTGACGCGCAGCGGATCGATGGGCTGGTCGTGGGTCGCGTGGCGGCGCGCAAGGCGAAGGATTTCGCCGAGGCTGATCGCATCCGCAAGGAGCTGGCGGCGGAAGGCATCGAAATCATGGACGGCCCGG
>JBMOGP010000080.1:0-8482 GCA_049318285.1 Hyphomonadaceae bacterium | reverse complement strand
TGCCGCAATCTGTTCAGAAACTGCGGCTATGTACGGTCAGTCTGAATCTGCTCTAGCTGTCGCTCTTGCAGGCGGGGAGGGAGAGGCCCTTCGGAAGACGTGTCTCGGCGTCGCCGCAAGCGGCGTCAAGTTGCGCCTGCGTCAGGCCTGTCGCGGTCGAAAGTTCGGACCCGGAGAAGTTCGCTTTCGCAAGGTTTGCATTCTTAAACTTCGCGCCATTGAACGATCCGCCGACCAGCACGGCGGATTCGAAGTTCACGTCCGAAAAGTCGGCATGCTCGGCGCGAATGCCGAAGCCGTTCACCATGGACATGTTGGCGCCAGCGAATTTCGACTTGTCGAGTGTGGACAGGCTGAGGTCGGCCTGACGCAGGCGAGCGCCCGTCAGGTTGCGGCCTTCAAGTTCCCGGTACGACAGATCAACCTGGAAAAGATCGCAATTCATGCAAGCCCGCTCGCCCATGACGAGCCGCTCGGCGGTCGCCTTGCGGCTTGCTTCGTTCTGGTCGGGAGTTTGTGCGAAAGCGGCGAGGCTCATTGCCCCGATCGCTACAACGGCGAGTACAATTCGAATGATCATCTAAACCAGAACGGAGAGGCTCATCAGGCCGATGGCCATAACTGCGATTACGATACGGCTTACCATTCAAGTCCCGTTCCAGGTTATCTGCCGGTGCGCTCCGGTGGCTGGGCTAACCAACCCAGGCCGGAGATGAGCGTTCAATCGAGGCAGATTGCAGGCTTCATTCCGAGCGAATAGCGGTGTTTGCGTGTACGAAGCATAAGGATTGCTTAGCCATGTTACTGAAACGCAAACGCGCCCGCTGATCAGCGCGCGGTGCGGTACGCCTCTCCTTGAAGCAGGGCCAGACGCCTCGGCGCCGCAGCCGTCCTGTCCCAGGTCGGCAAATCTTGCCTGGCCGGTCTGTGCCGTTGCGCTGCAGTGATCAGCAAGACCTGGCCCTGGTGCGCAGCTGCCTGAGGAGGCAGGCCTCTGGCGTCCTTGCGCGCGCTTCATCGGCCCCTGCGTTCTGCCGCTGACGTCTGTGCACCCGCAAATCTCTGGTTTGCGGTGCCAGGCAACCTCGTGCGCCGGGTATCGAAAGACGGGAGCGGCGCTCTCCGGTCGTTCGGATGGCCCGTACACGACCAGCACAGAAATATTGTGTATAGACAACAATTATACGATATGTAACCGTTCCATATCCATAGAGAGCAGACGCCATGAACAATACCAATCAGCGTATTCTCGAGCGGCTTGACAGGCTCGCGGAAATGACAGGCGTTCCTGCCCTGGACCGGCTGATGCGGCAGGGGCTTGAGTCGGAGACATTCCGGCCCTTCAGGATTGTGTCCGGCATTCTGCTGCTGGCTGTCATCATCGGATTGATCCTCGCCATGGCCGGGCCGTTCGCCGGCAGTCTTGGTTGGTTGCTTATCAGCTTCTGCTTTACCGCCTCCGGGATCATCAGGATGTTCAGTCCGATGCGCGCGTTTGCCCGCCCGCGCGATGAGTACGAGCGCGGCGTTCAGCAGGTCGGGAGGGTGTGGGGACTGGCGAGTGTGACGATCATGTGCGTCAGCGGATGCTTCTGGTTCAGCATTGTCGCGGTCGCAGAGGCGCAGGGAGTAAGTCTATGGATGCCCCGCGGATCCATGGAATGGTTCTCCCTCGGATTGGCGCTCGTCGTCATCGAGATGAATGTGTCCGTTCTGGCGGCAAGCTGGGTGCTGCCGCGGTCTCTGCCTGAGCAGGACTGACACGCCTACGACGGAAGGTGCGTTCTTGCCCCGTGCCCCCCCTCGCCAAGGCAGGGACCGGCGGCGCGCTCAAGCCAGCGCCAGAACCCCGTCCCCTTCAGCTTCCAGCCGCATTCTGTCGGCTCGCGCATGGTCCCTGTCGCAGTGTCCCCGGACGGGCGTTTGAGGCGGACGTATTTGCCGACTTCGCGCAAATTCGAACGATCGCTTTTATCGTGCGCTTACGCCTCCAGCAGATGATGCCGAGATCAGGAACCGGGAGTTCTCGCAACGATGCTGAAGTCTGTCTTGCTCGCGTCAGCCTCCTCGCTCGTGCTGTTTGTCTCTGCAGCTGTCGCTCAAACAGTGCCAGCAACCGGCTCCCAGGAACGCGTATGGTCCGCGGGCGCCGAAAAAGTCGGCGCCCTCACGTCGCGCGCCTGGGCGGCGCGCGGGACGGGCGTCACAATCGCAATTGTCGATTCAGGCATCCGCGCCGACCACAACGAATTCACCGGCGCCCTTGTGGGGGGCTATAGCGCCTTCACCGGGGCCACAGGCGTTGGCGCCGTGGGCGACACGCAGGGTCACGGAACACACGTCGCCTCCCTCGCTGCAGCCCGCGCGAACGGAACCGGCATGGTCGGCGTCGCCTCCAACGCCCGCATTCTCGCCGTCAAGGTGTTCCAGGGATCAAGCGCGAGCGACGCCGTCATCGCAAACGGTATCCGCTATGCGACGACCAAGGGCGCATTCGTCGTCAATCTGAGCCTTGGCGGTGGCCAAAGCACAGCCATTCGCAACGCCCTGCAAGGCGCCGTCACCGCCGGCCAGGTTGTGGTGGTCGCAGCCGGAAATGAAGGCGCCGCCAATCCATCCTGGCCCGCACGGCACGCATCGGAAGCCTGGGCCAACGGTCAGATCATTGCAGTCGGCGCAGTCGACTCCAGAAACATACTTGCATCGTTTTCCAACCGCGCGGGAGATGCGAAGAACTTCTACCTCGTCGCCCCCGGCGTGAGCCTTATCGGCGCCCATAACTCCTCGCCAAACACCTATGCGATGATGAGCGGAACCTCGATGGCAGCCCCGCTCGTGTCAGGCGCAGCCGCAGTCGTCAAAAGCGCCTGGCCCTATCTGTCGGCCCGGAATGTCGCAAACGTACTGCTCCTGACAGCGACCGACCTCGGCGCAAAAGGCGTCGATGAGGTCTACGGTCGAGGCCTCCTCAATCTCGAGCGCGCCATGCTGCCCTTTGGCTCCATCACCGCAGTGGGCGCCGCCGGATCCACGCCGCTCGCACTGGCGGCATCGAAAAGCTCAGTGACCCTCGGCGCCATGGGCGCCGCCCAGCGTTCGGGCGCCCTGACCGGGGCCGTGTTCGATTCCATAGGCCGCGATTTTGCCTACGACTTTGGCCGCGCCCAGCTCTCCACACGCGCCGACACGCTGACACTTCTCTCCACCTCCGTGGACCGGCGCATTGCCTCTCTCGCCGTGTCCGATCAAAACGGCGGGACGACCCTTCTTGGCTTTGCGCCAAGTGCAGACGACGAGCGTCTCGATCAGATGTCCGTGGCCTATCTGCAGGCTGATGGCTCGGGATGGGCCGCAACGCAAGGGGCAGCCTCACCGCTACTTGATACGATTGCTGCGCCACGCGCAGGTCTTGCCCCAACGACAGCTGGCTTTGCCTCCGCCAGTTCGATACTTGATCGCACAGCCTCCTCCGTTGCATTCCGCGCCGGGTTCGGATCCAGCGATTACCTGACCTTCGGCGTCTCACACCAGGACAGTCACTACTTCGGTGAGACACTGCTCGCCCCCGCACGCGAGATCGATGACGCAACCAGCGTCCACATCGGCGTCCAACGCCAGCTCGCCCAGCTTGCCCTGAATCTTGATGTCTCGCTGCTGGAAGAAACCGGCAGCCGGCTCGGCGAGCCCTCCGGCTCCCTCTTCGGCACCTCCGGAGATGCGCGCACCCTCTCCGCTCAGCTTGGCGCCGCATTGGCGCTGACGGACCGGCTAACCCTCGCAGCCCAGGCGAGCACAGTTCGGACGGCGGCTCAGAATGGTCGCGAGAATGGACTTGTGACCCGCATGAGCGATACAGCAAGCCTCGCCTACGCCCTCACCCTGGCCGCCGCCGATACCTTTGCGCCAGGCGACCGGATCACGCTGGCTGTCGGCCAGCCCATGATGAGCCAGTCCGGAGCAATGGATCTTGCTCTTGCAACAGGCGCCGACCCGGCAAGCGGTCAACCCCTTCTTGCACGCCGTCGTGTCTCGCTCGCGACGGAGGATCCCGAGCTTCGCCTCGAGATCGATTATGCCCGGCAGCTCGGACCGATGCGCCTTGCACTCGCTGCCATGTCACGCTTTGACGCCGATGGCGAAGCCGGTCGCGATGTCCATGCTTTCCTGGTCAAGGCGTCGACCCAGTTCTGATTGTGAAGCGGTGCTCAGCCCCGCGGCGGCTGCGCACCCCGGTCCGGTAATGCAAGGCTCCCGCATGATCGACGCCGCTTGCCGCGTCGGCATCGAGGTTAAGCCCCTGGCCGGGAACGCACCGCGTTGCCTGGGCTGACCAACGCAGGCCGGAGATGAGCGTTCAATCGAGCCAGATTGCACGCTTCATTCACAGTGAATGGCCGTGTTTGCGTGTCCGAAGCGTAAGGTTTACTCAGCCATGTTATTGACCAGCCTACGCACCGGCCACGCGGCGCGCGTTGTGGAAGGGCGCGGTACGCCTCTCCCTGAAGCAAGGCCAGAAGCCGCGGCGCCGCGCCTATCCTGTCCCGGATCGGCAAATTTTGCCTAGCCGGTCTGAACCGTTGCGCCGCACGCCTCGCAAACCGCAACGCCGTCATCAGGCCGCAGCGTGAAATGCCCGCAAGTCGGGCAGGCGTCGGACAGGTAATCCGGGCTTCTCTGCGGCATGGTTGCCGGGGTGTCCACGCCTTCCAGCCGCTCCGCCACGCGCCGCGCCGTGAACGGTACGATATTGTCCGGCATCACGCCGCGGCTGAACCCTTTGGAGATCAGCTGCTCCGGCCGAACCGGCTGCACAGCAGCCGTCGGCTCCTGGCCTTCATTCGCGCCCCCGCCGAGCCCGTCATGGCTCAGATTGTCAACCTCGGCGAGATCGTCGCGGCCAAGGTAGGACACCGCGAGCTCACGGAAAATGTAGTCGAGGATCGACGTCGCCTTCCGGATCGAGTCATTGCCGGTAACTTCGCCCGCCGGCTCGAACCGGGTGAAGACGAAGGCGTCGACGAACTCTTCCAGCGGCACGCCATACTGCAGGCCGATCGAGATCGCGATGGCGAAGTTGTTCATCAGCGACCGGAAGGCGGCACCTTCCTTGTGCATGTCGATGAAGATCTCGCCAAGCTCGCCATCATCGAACTCCCCGGTGTGCAGGTAGACCTTGTGGCCGCCTACGGTCGCCTTCTGGATGTACCCCTTGCGGCGATCCGGTAACCGGCGGCGCTCGGCAATGTAGACTTCATCATGATCCAGAATGGGCGTGACCGGTGCTGATGGGGCGTGCCGTTCGAACGTGGGCGCCTGCGTATCGGCATGCAGCGGCGCGCGCGCGCGTCTCTTGGCTTCCGAGATCCGCTGCTGCAGCTCCGCATCGACGGCGGGTCGTCCTGCCTCAATCCGAACCCCGAGCCCAGCGGCCATCGCTGCCCGCACCGAGGCATGCACGGTCATCCGCATCGTGTCCGACTGCTCGCCGGTCGCGATGGTGATCACGGGCTGGCGGGAAAGGTGAGGGGCGATCGTCTTGGCCAGCCGTACGCGCGCCTCGGGCGTCACCCCGTCTGACCGGGCGAGAATCTTCGCCAGCGGTGATTTCGGGTTCGACACCGGCCGCCGGCGACCCTGAACAGCCACCCGCGCCTCATCGATCTCGCGTGCCGAAATGCCCAGCGCCCGCAGCAGGCTTTCTCCGTCGGTGTCATAGGCCTCCGGGTTCAGCCCCAGCCGCTTGCGGATGACTTCGTCGCCAACCACCCAGCGCGAGAAGGCTGCGGCGAGGCTCAGCCCCTCTTTCAGCGCCTGTTCGATGCGGTCCAGAGCATCCTCCGGCATGCCGCGGGATTCCAGTCGGTGCCGCTCAAGCCCATCGATCTGGTCCAGCGTTCGCGCACCCAGAATGCGCAGGCGCACATCCTGAGCCTCATCCTTCGAGGCGGCGCTCGTCAGCGCAGCCGAAACGCACTGCGAAAGCTCCGGCGTCTGCTCGTCCTCATGCGCCAGAAGGAGATCGACCGGGTCCGCCCCGCAGCTTTCGGCCGACAGCCACTGAATGCTTGCGGGCGAGAGATGATCGACGGTCAGGTTCGCTCCGGATGAACGCGCTGCTGCACAGATCTTCTCCGCAGCCGCCACGCCCGCCTCGGAGTCATAGGCGAGGCCTTGCGACATCACCGCCGCCGCAAGCCCGGCCAGATGCACCGAGCATCCCGGCAGCATTGTCGAAATCGCCGCCAGATCCGTTGCGAGAAGCGGCAGGTCGCCTGTCGCCGCATAGCGCGCTACGTTGAGCGCCACTGCTGGTGCGTTCACATCTGAAACGCCGCCGCCAATTCCGATGCGCACCGCCAGCCGCGTGCGGCTCACGCGTTCTATGGCTGACGCCACCTCGCCCGCTTCGATACCTGTCCACGCCGGAAGAACGTAGGACTGCCGACCCGGCTCGCGCGCACCTGTCGCTTGCCGCCGCAGGGTGATCGCGGCTGCACGCGGCCCGCCCGGTGTACACAGCGCGATCTCGACCAGCTCTGCATCCGCTCCGGCCCGGAACGCATCGATCAGGGCGGACGTCGTCGGTCGCCCCTGGTCGTCTGTCTCGATGGTCAAGGCCTCAAGTGCATCGGCCACCGCCACGAAAGCCTGCGTCGCCACCGCCCGCGCAGACGCCAGCGCCGTCGCATCCGCAATCGCGGGCAAGAGCTGTCCCGGCTCGATCGCCGTCGACACGCCGGCCTCGACCAGGCTGGCAGGCGCGACCGGCGTCGCCCGGCGCGTCCGCACCGCTTCGCAGACTGCCTCGGCTGCCTCGCTATCGCCGCCCAGCGTCCGGATAGCGGCGAGGTGGGCGTTGACCGTCCGGGCCGGCGCCGTCCCGGCGTCGCCCTGGTCCAGCAGCGCCGCGCCCGTTTCCAGCACGCGGGCAAGGTGGCGGACAGACGATTTGGTTCGGGATTCGCCCATGGCATGCCTCCGCTGGCCGGCGCCCCGAGATTGAGAGGCCGAACCCGAATCGCCAACATGATGAAGTGCTTCGGCCTTGCCTGCACACAGGAATTTGTCGCATAGCCGCGGTTCTGCGCCTGCTGGACCGGTTTGTACGCGGGCGCCATATTCGCGCCGCGTCAATCGTCCCTATCTATGCCCGAGCCTGTCTGGAGCCGAGATGCTGAAGTCGATCTTCACCTGGTGGAACGGCGCCACGATTGGTGCGCGTTTCGACATCGGCCGTCGCGCGGCCTATGTGGGCGCGGACCAGACCGGAAACAAATACTATGAGGAGCGCAAGCCGAGCCTCGAGGGCCGCAAGCGCCGGTATGTGATCTACAACGGCTATGCCGAACCCAGCAAAGTGCCAGCCGAATGGCATGGCTGGCTGCACCATACATTCGAAAAGCCGCCGACGATCGATCCGCTACTCCGCCGCTCATGGGAGATCGACCACAAGCCGAACCTCACCGGCACGCTGGGCGCATACCGCCCGCCGGGCTCGCTCGCTGAGGGCGGGGAGCGTGCGCCGAGCTCCGGCGACTACGAAGCCTGGAAACCCTGATGCGTGAATCGCTGTTCGAAACGCTGGTCGGCTTCGCCGTCGTTCTGGTGGCGGGTTTCTTCCTCGTGTTCTCGCTGTCGCAACAGTCCGGCGCGGCGACGGGCGACAGCTACGCCTTGCTTGCCAAGTTCGGCCGGGCAGACGGCGTCGGTCCCGGAACAGACGTGCGGGTCGCCGGCGTGAAGGTCGGCACGGTCACGAGCGTCAATGTCGATCCCAAGACGCTTCGGGCCGAAGTGAAGATGAACGTGCGCAAGGACATCCTGCTGCCGGCGGATTCGACTGCGCAGATCCAGTCCGACAGCCTTCTGGGCGGCAGCTATGTTTTCGTCCTTGTCGGCGGCGACCCGGACGTGAACCTGCCCACCGACGGTACGGGTGTGTTCGATTACACCCGCGGGACTGTCGATATCATGAGCCTGCTGCTTGAAGCTGTTGGCAACGCCTCCGGCGGGGGCGATCAAGGCGGCGGTACGACCGCCGAAGAGGCTCCCCTATGAAACATCTCGCAGGTCTGGTGATTGGTGGCGTCGTGGCCCTGGCGCTTGGCACCGACGCTTTCGCGCAAGATGGCGAGGTGGGAAGCCAGCTGCAGCCGGCTGGCGCCGCGAAGCTGCGCGCGCTCGACAAGATCACTGGCAACTCGACCGACATCAGCGCTCGCGTTGGCCAGTCGGTCGACCACGGCCGCCTGAAAGTCACTGTCCGCGCGTGCTACCAGTCCAGCCCGCAAGACGCGCCGGAGGCCGCCGCCTTTCTCGAAATCTACTCCACGGCCCCGCCGAAGAAGCAGAAGACGCCCAACCCGATCGCCGACTCGAACATGCATCGAGGCGCGCAGCCGATTGGTGAAAACGGCCTGCTGTTCTCCGGCTGGATGTATGCGTCCTCGCCGGGCCTCAGCGCCCTCGAACACCCGACCTA
>JBMOGP010000079.1:0-8484 GCA_049318285.1 Hyphomonadaceae bacterium | reverse complement strand
GCGCGAATCGAGAACCCGAAACACGGTTGTTCGCCGGTGGGGACGTGAACGGCCGACACCTCGACATCTTCCTGTTCGCCAAAACGCGTGCGGACCACGGTCGCGAAGTTCTTCAACGATCCGTGCTGGCGCAGGCTCGAGAGCAAAACGTTGCGGTCGATCTCGGGCCGGCCGAGAATCGTTTCCAGCGACAAGCCTCTCGCCTGCTCGTTGCTGGCGATGCGTGACAGATCGAGGAAAGCCGCATTCTGGGCAATGATACGGAGATTTTCGTCGGTGACGACGAACGCGTCGGGAATACGCTCCAGCACGGAAACCAGGTGCTGGGAGGCTTCCGGCACGCGAATGACGCCAGCTTCCGGCGAAGACAAGCGCACGAGGAAGAGAGACGCTCGGTCCTGACGAAAGAGCGATGCAGCCACTTCAAGTGAGCGGCCTCCCTGGCGCAGGGTGGATTGCGCCGTGAGATTCGGGCCGCCCTGAGCAACTGCAAGAAGCGAAATTGCAGCGTCTCGCGATTGTTCTTCAAAGGCCGACCAGAACTCGCGGCCGACCAGCGAGACTTCTGCACTGCCGATAAGGCGATCGGCGGCCGGGTTGGCTTCGACAATCCTTCGTGTCGTCGCATCGACCACGATGACCGCTTCCGACGCGAGCTGAAACAGGAGGCGGTAGCGTGACTCGGCTTCGCGAAGCTTGCGGTAGTCCTGTTCCATCGTCTGCTGCGCCTGCATCAGGCGCTGCTGGAGCTCGCTTATGGCGCGATGGTCGCGACCGATCGCAATCACACGGCCGTCTTCACCGGCATTCATCGCAATGTAGCGAACCGCAACCGCACCGCCGTCGTCAGTACGATGGTTGATCTCGCGCCATCGCGGGCCGGCGTCGTTCGCGGCGTCGCGGAGCATTTCCTCGATCTTGGGCCGACTGTCAGCCGTAACGGTGTCAGCCCAGCGGCGGTCGAGCCAGGCCTCAAAGCCGTCCTGCACCATGTCGCTGTTGTTGACCGCCATGTCGCGAATGAAACCGCTGCGGTCGATGATCATTGCCACATCCCCGCCGGCTGCGGCGACCTTTGCGGCAACTCGGGCGTCCAGCGCCCCCAAGGTATCGCGGGCGAACCTTGGTTCGACACGGCCTTGGGTAGAAGAAAAAATAGCCATCGAACCGGCACTCGCCCTTTCCTCGGCGGCAGCAAAGTTAGCGAGATGCCAGTCGCCTCACCGCGCCTTCAGCCCCCAGCACGGCCTGCCTTGCGTCGGTGGCCATCGCATCTGCGCCAACCATCGTAACCAGTTCCGGCCTCTCAACAAAGAGTCGTCCACCTACCATTACAGTGATGTCTCGATTCCTTGACGCCTTACGTACCGACATAATCATTGGCGCGATTTGATCAAGCTGTTCATCTGAGCTGGCTGACATTCCGAACAAATCGAAATCATGTGCTTGCACCGCAGACACAACCTCGGCGACGGACCCAGACAGTTCCGCCCATGTGCGCCAGCCAGACCGACGAAAGAACTCTTCAATGATAACAAGGCCGAAGGTGTGCTGCTCGCCCGGGGCGGCTGCGAACAGCGCCGCGCGGCCGGTTGACATGGGAAGTTCATTGGGTCCGTGGAGGCTCAGCTCCCGGACAATATGCTGCAGCCGGCCCAAGGCGATTGTGACGTCAGAGAAGGATACGCGATCCTCTTCCCAGAATTCACCCAGACGGCGAGCGGCGGGGCCAAGCAGGTCAACGTAGATTGCCTCCAGCGCAACGCCCTGTTGCATGAGTTTCCCGATGATCGCCATCAGGGAGTCTTTACCTGACGAGAGGGAATAAAGTGCAAACTTTTCAATGATTTCAGAGGAAAGCGGCACGCTTTCCTTATCATCCTGACGCGTCATGCGATGCACGAGCATGAGCCGGGGAATGATCTCGCCTTCGACCATCCGGGCGAGTTGGTCGCCGAGCTGTGGGCGAGGCGTTGCCTCAACAACTGACAATGACGATGGACGCCGAGCTCCTGGCGCGATCTGCATTGGCTCTTCACCACACAGATCGAACACCGACATTCCCGGAAGGCTGGCCATCTTCGCCCCCATCTCCCGCGGAACTGCACTTCGGCAGCTTCCGCTTTTAAGCCTGCCAACTGAGCCAGGACATACCGGCTCTATGCAGGTCTTTCCTCCCAGGATTGCGCCCGCTGTCGAGGGTCTTTGCTCCCGGCTCGGCACGGTAGACAGAAGTTACGCCGCTAGGCGAGTCCCAATTTTGACAGTTTGACACATGTGTCCAACATTTTGGACGTTCGCTTTCCTTGACAACCTGAAAGGCGTCGCCCTACCTTTCCATTGTGATTTCATCCAACGCGATCGGCGCGGGAGGTCGGAAATGCAGGCGAACCGGGGCCATTACGACAACCACACGGGAGCCGGGCGACAGCGCTCGGGTGAACGAAACAAGCTGTTTTCCGAGATTTTTGACCGTTGGCTCGATTCGCTCGCGCCCTGCCCCTGGCCCGCTCATGTCGGTTCGCACCTTGCGAACAGACACGGCGTGACACATCGGAAGCAGGAGCTTTACACCCGCGAGGAACGCATCCGCCGGGACACCTCGCCGTGGACGATGGTTCAGGCGGTTCTGGCGCCTCTGCAGTTCGTGGTCTTCGCCATCAGCCTTGTACTGGTTGTCCGTTATCTGATGACCGGCCAAGGGTACGACATCGCGACGGCTTCGATCCTCGCCAAGACCTTTCTTCTCTACCTGATCATGGTGACGGGCTCGATCTGGGAAAAGGAAGTCTTCGGCAAATGGCTGTTTGCCCGCGCCTTCTTCTGGGAAGACGTTTTCAGCATGCTCGTGCTCGGGCTGCAGACGGCTTACCTGCTCGCTCTGATCAATGGGTGGGGTTCAGCTTCGGATCAGATGTTGATCGCAGTCGCAGCCTACGCGGCCTATGTGATCAACGCCGCGCAGTTTCTTCTGAAACTGCGTGAAGCGCGCCTTCAGGCGCCGCGATCCGCCCCGGCTGCGATGGACCTGCGCGGTCATTCCACATGATGCCAGCTGCCCCCAGCGCCGGATGCGAGAGCGAAGCTGTTCCGGTGCTGCGCGAGCGTGGGCAACGCGAGGTCTTCTGCGGCCTGACTGGGATCGTCTGGCTGCATCGTAAGATTCAGGACGCTTTCTTTCTCGTGGTTGGCTCGCGCACCTGCGCTCACCTGATCCAGTCGGCCGCCGGCGTGATGGTGTTCGCCGAGCCGCGATTCGCCACAGCGATCATGGAAGAGAAAGACCTCGCGGGCCTTGCCGACGCAAACGAAGAGCTGGATCGCGTTGTTGACCGGCTGCTCGAGCGCCGGCCGGACATCAAACTGCTGTTTCTTGTCGGCTCCTGCCCTTCCGAAGTGATCAAGCTCGACCTTTCGCGCGCGGCGCAACGGCTTTCGGTGAAGCACCAGCCGGGCGTGCGGGTGCTGAACTATTCCGGCAGCGGCATCGAGACCACGTTCACGCAAGGCGAAGACGCATGTCTCGCCTCGCTCGTTCCCGAAGCACCGAAGGCCGATGACAACGCGGCCCCTTCGCTGCTTGTCGTCGGGGCCCTTCCCGACATCGTGGAAGATCAGTTCCGTCGTTTGTTTGCCGAACTGGGCATTCCGCGCGTGGATTTCTTCCCGCCCCGTCGCTCCGGCGAGATCCCAGCGATCGGCCCCAATACGCGGATGCTGATTGCACAGCCGTTTCTCGGTGATACAGCGCGCGCGCTTGAAGCGCGGGGGGCCAAACGGCTTCCTGCGCTGTTCCCGTTCGGCGCAGAGGGCACGACTCACTGGCTCAAGGCGGCGGCCGATGCCTGGTCGATTCCAGAGATGGACTTCCGCCGCATCGTCGCCCCGCACCGTGAACGGGCCAAGCGGGCGCTGGCACGGTCGCGCGAGGTGCTTGAAGGCCTGAGGGTTTTCTTCTTCCCCGATTCGCAACTTGAGCCGCCGCTGGCAAGGTTCCTTGCTGAAGAGCTGGGCATGCGACCTGTGGAAATCGGCACGCCTTACCTTAACCGCGACCTGCTGTCGGAGGAGCTGAAACGGCTTCCCGCGAATGCGCGCCTCAGCGAGGGGCAGAACGTCGACATGCAGCTCGACCGTTGCCGTGCTGACAAGCCGGACCTCGTCGTGTGCGGGCTTGGCCTCGCAAATCCGCTGGAGGCCGAGGGCATCACGACAAAATGGTCGATCGAGCTCGTCTTCTCGCCTGTCCATGGTTTTGACCAGGCCGGCGATCTTGCCGCCCTGTTTGCACGCCCGTTTGCGCGTCGCTCACTTCTGAAGGTCTGATCGCTTGCAGCTGACCGTCTGGACATATGAAGGACCTCCCCATGTCGGCGCGATGCGTATTGCGACGGCGATGAAGGGTCTGCACTATGTACTGCACGCGCCTCAGGGCGACACCTATGCGGACCTGCTGTTCACGATGATCGAGCGGCGCGATGCGCGACCGCCGGTGACCTACACGACGTTCCAGGCGCGAGACCTCGGCGGCGATACCGCGGAACTGTTCAAGACATCGGCGCGTGAGGCCTATGAACGCTTCCAGCCGGAAGCGATGATCGTGGGCGCGTCATGCACGGCGGAGCTGATCCAGGATGACCCGGCAGGGTTGGCGCGTGCACTGAAGCTGCCGATCCCGGTAATCGCGCTGGACCTGCCTTCTTATCAGAAAAAGGAAAACTGGGGCGCGGCGGAGACGTTCTACCAGCTGGTCCGCACGTTTGCGGCGAAGGTCGAGGGAGCGCCTGCCCGCACACCAGGACTGCGCCCGCGCTGCAATATACTGGGACCCACGGCGCTGGGCTTCCGCCATCGCGATGACGTGGTCGAGGTGACGCGCCTGCTGGGACAACTCGGCGTCGATGTGAATGTGGTGGCCCCGCTGAATGCGCGGCCTTCCGACCTCTCGCGGCTGCCGGACGCCGACTTCAACGTTGTGCTCTATGCCGAGATCGCCGATGTCGCGGCGCGCTGGCTGGAGAAGAATCACGGGCAGAAAATCGTTCGCACCGTCCCGATCGGGCACAATGCGACGAAGGATTTCATTGCGGAGATCGCGGCGCTCACGGGCGTTGATCCCGCGCCTGTGCTGGCGGACGCAAATGCGCGGATGCCGTGGTGGTCTCGGTCGGTGGACTCCAACTACCTGACCGGCAAGCGGGTGTTCATCTTCGGTGACGCAACGCATGCGATTGCGGCAGCGCGCGTCGCTTCGGAAGAACTCGGCTTCGAAGTTGTCGGCCTCGGAACGTATTCGCGCGAGTTTGCACGTGATGTGCGCGCAGCGGCCGAAAAGCTAGGGCTGACGGCGCTGATCACGGACGACTATCTTGAGGTCGAGCAGGCCATTGCCGAGTTGCAGCCGGAGCTGGTGCTCGGTACACAAATGGAACGGCACATCGCCAAGCGGCTGGGCGTCGGTTGCGCTGTGATCTCGGCGCCAGCGCATGTGCAGGATTATCCAGCCCGCTTCTCGCCGCAGATGGGCTTTGAAGGTGCGAACGTGCTGTTCGACACCTGGGTCCATCCGCTGGTGATGGGGCTCGAAGAGCACCTGCTGGCGATGTTCCGCGAGGACTTCGAGTTCAATGACAGCGCTGGCGCTTCACACCTTGCAGCCCACCAGCCCGCTCCCTTGCCTGCCCCGTCAGCTGTCTCGACGCCGCTTGCCAGCGAGCTGATCTGGTCGCGGGAAGCCGAAGCTGAACTCACCAAAATTCCGTTTTTCGTGCGCGGAAAAGCGCGGCGTAACACTGAGCGTTTTGCAACCGAACAAGGCCTGGCCGTCATAAAGATCGAAACCCTGTATGATGCAAAAAGCCACTATGCACGCTGAGGCGCCTTCCGTGCGCGTGGTGATTGTCACGCTCGACAATCACCTCGCCGGACTGGTTCGCCGTGCGGAAGAATCGCTCAAACCGGAGATCCCCGGCTTGACGATCTCGCTGCATGCAGCAACCGACTGGGGCGACAATTTGGTCGCTCGCGACGCCTGCATCGCCGACATCGGACGTGCGGACATCATCATCGCGACGATGTTGTTCATGGAAGATCACATTCAGGCCGTGCTTCCTGCGCTCGAGGCGCGGCGTGAATCGTGCGACGCCATCATCGGCGCGCTGTCGTCGGGCGAGATCATCCGGCTGACGAAGCTCGGACCATTCCGCATGGATGGTTCGCAGAAGGGGCCGCTTGCATGGCTGAAGAAGCTGCGCGGATCAAAGACCAGCAGCTCTGGCTCGGGCCAGATGGCGATGCTGCGCCGTCTGCCGAAGATTCTGAAATACATCCCGGGCAAGGCCCAGGACCTGCGCTCCTACTTCCTGACGATGCAGTACTGGCTTTCCGGCTCGCCAGAGAATGTCGCGGACATGGTGCGTTTCCTCGTCGGCCGTTACGCCGATGGCGAACGGCGCGTGCTGCGCGACAAGGTCGAAGCTGTGGGCCCCCGCGATTATCCCGAGATCGGGCTCTACCACCCGCGCGCCGAGGGCAAGATCGTCGAACGGGTGGACAACCTGCCCCCGCTTGCAGTCAAGCCCACTGGCGTGGTGGGCGTGCTGGTGCTGCGCTCGTATGTGCTGGCCAATGATGCGGGCCATTATGACGGCGTGATCGATGCGCTGGAGGCGCGGGGGCTGAAAGTCCTGCCGGCTTTCGCGACTGGCCTCGATGCGCGTCCGGCGATCGAGAAATTCTTCATTGTCGACGGCGCACCTGTGGTCGACGCAGTGATCTCGCTGACCGGCTTCTCGCTGGTGGGCGGTCCGGCCTATAACGACGCCGTCGCGGCTGAAGACATTCTATCCCGCCTCGACGTCCCGTATATCTCGGCACAGCCGCTGGAATTCCAGAGCCTTGAGCGCTGGGGCGCATCGCGCACGGGCCTGATGCCGGTTGAGTCGACCATCATGGTGGCGATCCCGGAACTGGACGGCGCGACAGGGCCGATCGTTTTTGGCGGACGTTCCGATGGCGCGGGCGAAGCGTGCACGGGCTGCCAGAAGGCCTGTCGCTTCCCGGTGCAGACTGTCGCCTCCAGAATGTGCGCCTGCCCGGAGCGGGCCGAGATGCTGGCGGCGCGCGTCAGCCGGCTTGTCGATCTGCGCCGGACCCGTCGGCAGGACCGGAAGATTGCCATCGTTCTCTTCAACTTCCCGCCGAACTCCGGTGCGGTTGGCTCAGCCGCCTACCTTTCGGTGTTTGCATCGCTGCACAATACGCTGAAGGCGATGAAAGCCGGTGGATACCGCATAGAGGTTCCACGCACCGTTGAAGATCTTCGTCTGAAGCTGCTTGAAGGCAACGCGAAGCGCTTTGGTACGGATGCCAATGTCCATACCCGCATCTCCGCGGATGATCATGTTCGCAGGGAGCGGCACCTGGCGCAGATTGAAGGCCAGTGGGGCCCGGCGCCGGGACGTCAGCTCACGGATGGCCGCTCGATATTCGTGCTGGGCGCTGAGTTCGGAAATGTGTTCGTCGGACTGCAGCCGGGCTTCGGATACGAGGGCGACCCGATGCGCCTGATGTTCGAAGGCGGCTTTGCGCCGACGCATGCCTTCTCGGCCTTCTATCGCTGGCTCCGTGAGGATTTCGCCGCAAACGCTGTGCTGCACTTCGGCACGCACGGCGCGCTGGAGTTCATGCCGGGCAAGCAGGTCGGACTCACTGGCGCAGACTGGCCGGATCGGCTCATCGGCGACCTGCCGAACTTCTATCTTTATGCGGGCAATAACCCGACTGAGGGCATGATCGCCAAGCGGCGCTCGTCTGCGACACTGATCACGCACCTGACGCCGCCAATTTCCAAGGCTGGACTGTATCAGGGCCTGCAGGACCTGAAGGCGCTGGTCGGCCGTTGGGAGAACGCTGAGCACACTGAGCGAGCAGTTCTTGCCACGAGCATTCAGGAAGCGGCTGCAGGCATCGACATCGCCGAGGCGACACCAGCCTGGTCGGCTGCCAGTAACCCGGAAATTGAACAACTCGCCGTGCGGATCGCAGAGATCGAGGGCGCGCTGATCCCGAGTGGCCTCCACACGGTCGGCGTCCCACCGGACGCTGCCGAACGGACCGACCTGCTGCTCGCGATTGCCGAGGGACGCGGCGAGGCGCCGCCGCGTGCGGCTGTCGAGGCGATGGTTGCTGGTGTCGCACCAGAAAATGCGCTCGGGCAGGCCGGGAAGAAGTCGCGCACGTTGCTCGCCACCATGAACGAGCTGCGGGAGATCGATGCGTCGCTCGCGCGGGATCACGAGGTGGATGCGATCCTGAGCGCCCTGGACGCGCGTTACATTCGTCCGGCGGCCGGCGGGGACATTGTCCGTAACCCATCCGTACTGCCGACCGGGCGGAATATGCACGGCTTTGATCCTTTCCGGATCCCCAGCGCACTGGCGATGCATGATGGAGCGATGCAGGCAGACCGGTTGCTGGCGCAGC
>JBMOGP010000078.1:0-8510 GCA_049318285.1 Hyphomonadaceae bacterium | reverse complement strand
ACGGTGGCGTTGGACGGACCAAAGTCGAACTTGTCGAACCTGATGCCTTTGGACTTCAGCGTGAGGTCCGCATCGACCAGGCGCAGCGGCGACAGGTCTATCGGTGTTGCGCCCCAGCCCGTCGGAGCGGCGGCGGGCTTGCCGGCAGGCGCGCCGGAGGCTTGCGCGTAGGGCGTCATGTCGATGGCGCTGGTGCTCAGCGTTCCGGTGAGGCGCGGTTTGGCGCCGAAGCTGAGCGCAGCTGCGCCCGTGCCGGTGATGTTGTCGAACTTCACCGTGGCGTTCTTCAACAAAACATCCTGCGTGCCGCCTGAGGTCTGTCCCGTCAGCGAGAACGCATTGTAGATGTCACCCGGCGGCAGTTGCGTGCCTGCAGCGGCCGCAAGCTTGCGAAGGTCGGGCGCTGCGATGGTTACGTCGCCGGCATAGGTGAGCTGGTCCGTCAGCTTCGCTGAGCCCTGGAACAGCAGGTTCAGCAGCCTGCTGGCGTGCTCGAAATTCACATCGCTGAAGACGAGGTTGTCCAGCGTGCCGGTGATCTTGGATGAAACCGTAGCCTTGCCGAGGGCGGCTTCGGCGGGCGCAGCGATGTCGAGGGCGCGCGCGAGTTCGGCGAGCTTCGGCGCATCGGCGCTGGCGTCGAGCTGGAGCGCGATTGTCTTGGCCAGTCGCGCCTCGCCCTTGAGGTCTGCGTTGAGCAGTGGGCTCTCGTGGCGCGCGGAAGCGACCTTGATCGTTATGTCGTCGAACGAGCCATAGGCCTGGCCCGACAGCGTCAGCTTGCCGAGCACTGCAGGCACGGGCAGCGTCGTCTGGAAGGCGTCGCCCAGCGCTGGGAGGTTCGGGATCTCGCCTGTCACGGCGAAGTCGAACTCGGGCGTATCGCCGAGAGCGAGCGTGCCTTTCAGGTCTGTGCGGATAAGGTCGGTCTGCAGCTTGATCTCGACGGGCGAGGCGAGGCCATCGATCATCGCCTGCGGGTTTTCAAGCCGCGACTCGACGCGAAACCTCAGCGCGTTGGCGAGGCCTTCGGCTTTGAACGACAGCGGCTTGTCGAGCGCCTGCATGTCCGCCCAGAGATTGAGATCGCTCAGCGTCTGGATCGTCTTTTCCCTGCGGTCGTCGAACGAGACGATGCCCTTTTCGATGCGCACGTCGCGAAGGGACGCGCCCACCTGACCGCCCTGCTGTGGGTCGCCGGGCGCGCCTGCGGGTCCGGTGGGAGGGTTGAAGGTCCAGTTGTTCCTGCCGTCCTCGAGGCTGACGAGCGAGATGCTCGGTTCCACCAGGACGAACTCCTCGACTTCGACATTGCCTGAGAACAGCGGCCAGAGCGCTACGGCGGCGCGGAGCTCCTTCATCGCGGCGAAGTCACTTCCCTCGAAGCCTTCCGGATTGGCAATGGTCGAGGCGCCGGCGCGGGCCTCGATGCGCGGAAACACGGCGATGTCGATCCGGCCGGTGACAGCGACTTTCCGGCCTGTGACCTGGTAGGCGACCTTCTCGATCTCGGCCCGATAGACTTCCTGCGGGATCAGGTTCGGGACCACCAGAACGGCGGCAACGGCCAGCGCGAGGAGGCCGCCGGCGACACTTCCGCCTGTAATCCAGTACTTCCGCATCGAATCCTCCGCACGTCCCGTCTTTAAGCACACCGTGTCCATGGGGCGCCAACAAGGCGGCCAGCGTTAAGGCACGGTCAGGTCTGACTTCAGATGCATGCGCTTTACCCTATAGGGCATAGCCCCTAAGTCGGGTCTCCAATCGAGCCTAGGACGGGCACGGCTTTGACACTCGACACCGATCTGACGGCGTATGCCGAACGCTTCACCTCGCGCCGCGGGCGCAGGAAGCCGTTGCCCGCTCACCTGCAAAGACTTGAGGCGGAAAGCATTTTCATCATGCGGGAGGTCGCAGCCGGGTTCGAAAATCCAGTCATGCTGTACTCCATCGGCAAGGATTCCTCGGTGATGCTGCACCTCGCGATGAAGGCCTTCTGGCCCTCGCGCCCGCCTTTCCCCTTCATGCATATCGACACCACCTGGAAGTTCCAGGAGATGGTGCAGTTCCGCGACCTGATCACAAGAAAACTCGGGCTGGACCTGATCGTTCACATCAATGAGGACGGGCTGAAGCGCGGGATCAACCCTTACGCGTCGGGCTCCAACCTCCACACGCAGGTGATGAAGACAGAGGGCCTGCGCCAGGCGATGGACAAGTATCGCTTCGATGCGGCGTTCGGCGGCGCGCGGCGCGACGAAGAAAAGAGCCGGGCGAAGGAGCGGATCTTCTCGTTCCGCACCGAGAGCCATGGCTGGGATCCGAAGAGCCAGCGGCCGGAGCTGTGGAGCCTCTACAACACGCGCAAGGCGCGCGGCGAAAGCATCCGTGTCTTCCCGATCTCGAATTGGACCGAGCTGGATATCTGGGCGTACATCGCCGAGGAGGAAATCCCGATCGTGCCGCTGTATTTCGGCCAGGAGCGGCCGACCGTCATTCGCAACGGCCAGATCTTCATGGTCGATGACGAGCGTATGCCGATGGAGCCGGGCGAGGTCGCTGTGGATCGGATGATCCGTTTCCGCACGCTGGGCTGCTATCCGCTTACGGCCGCCATCGAAAGCGACGCTGCGACGCTCGACGACATTGTCGGTGAGATGCTGACGGCGCGCACGTCTGAACGCTCCGGCCGGCTTATCGACCATGACGAGAGCGGGTCGATGGAGAAGAAGAAGCGCGAGGGGTATTTCTGATGGCCACGAAAGTGACCCCCCTGCGTACCAAGGAACAGCGCCAATCGGTTCGCAAACTGGCGGCCGCCGAAATGGGCGTCCTGCGTTTCATCACCTGCGGTTCGGTTGACGATGGCAAGTCGACGCTGATCGGCCGCCTGCTGTACGACACCAAGCTGTTGTTCGAGGACCAGCTTGCCACGCTGAAGAAAGACAGCGTGAAGCACGGCACGCAGGGCGATAACATGGATTTCGCCCTGCTGCTCGACGGGCTGGAGGCCGAGCGCGAACAGGGCATCACGATCGATGTCGCCTATCGCTTCTTCTCGACCGACAAGCGCAAGTTCATCGTCGCGGACACGCCGGGGCACGAACAATACACGCGCAACATGGCGACCGGCGCCTCGACGGCAGATCTCGCCATCATCCTGATCGATGCGCGAAAGGGCGTGCTGCAGCAGACCAAGCGCCACACATACATCGCCAACATGCTGGGTGTCCGCCACCTCGTGCTGGCGGTCAACAAGATGGACCTGGCGGACTACAGCCGCGCACGCTTCCATGAGGTCGTGGCGAGCTATCTGGGCGTTGCGGACAATCTCGGCTTCGAGTCGATCACGCCGATCCCGATGTCGGCGCTGAAGGGCGACAACATCATCGCCAGGTCGGACAGGATGGCCTGGCACGCAGGGCCGACTTTGCTGGAGCATCTCGAGAAGATCGAGATTGCGGACCAGCGCGCCGATGCGCCCTTCCGCCTGCCGGTGCAGTGGGTGAACCGTCCCAACCTCGATTTCCGGGGGTTCTCCGGAACGGTGATCTCGGGATCAATCAAGCCGGGCGATGAAGTTGTCGTCGCCAAGTCGGGCAAGATATCCAGGGTGAAAGCGCTTGTTACGGCCGATGGCGACCTGCCGGTCGCCAGGGCCGGTGACGCGATCACGCTGGTGATCGAGGACGAGATCGACGCCTCGCGCGGGGACGTGTTCGCCGTGCCGGATGCGCGGCCGGAAGTCTCCAACCAGTTCACCGCCAACATCCTCTGGATGCACGAAGACCCGCTCACCACGGGCCATGCCTATGTGCTGAAGATCGGGTCGCAGACGGTGCAGGCGGCTGTGACGTCGATCCGGCACAAGATCGACATCAACAAGCTGGACAAGGCGGCAGGCGCGTCGCTTGGCCTCAACGAGATAGGTTTCTGCAACATCTCGGCGAACCAGCCGGTCGCTTTCGATGCCTACACGACCATCCGCGAAACAGGCGCATTTATCCTGATCGACCGGTTCACCAACCTGACGGTTGGCGCGGGCATGATCGCGTTCTCCTTGAACCGCGCCACCAACGTCCACCGGCATGCAATGGACGTGACCAAGTCCAGCCGCTCGATGATCAAGGGTCACAAGCCGGCTGTGTTGTGGTTCACAGGGCTGTCCGGCGCGGGCAAGTCGACCATCGCCAACATTGTGGAGCGCAAGTTATCGGCAATGGGCGCGCACACATATTCGCTCGATGGCGACAACATCCGGCAGGGCCTCAACAAGGATCTCGGCTTCACCGACCAGGACCGGATTGAGAACATCCGGCGCATCGGGGAAGTGGCAAAGCTCTTCGTCGACGCCGGGATGATCGTCACTGCCTCATTCATTTCGCCGTTCCGCGTGGAGCGCGACATGGTGCGGGGGCTGGTCGAGAAGGGCGAGTTCTTCGAGGTGTTTGTCGATACGCCGCTGCACCTTGCCGAACAGCGCGATACGAAAGGCCTCTACAAGAAAGCGCGTGCGGGCCAGATCCGCAACTTCACCGGCATCGACAGCCCTTACGAAGCGCCGACCTCGCCCGAGCTTCGCCTGGACACGTCGTCGGCGACCGCAGACTCACTGGCAGACCAGGTCATCGACCATCTGCGGCAGTCAGGCATCATCGGCTCTTATGGCGAGGCGCTGAGCGACTTCTCGATCTGACGCTTGCGCGGCCAATTGTTATACTATAACAGGCGCGGATGACGAACTCCGAAGCCGCCATCGTGCTGGGCGCCGGCGCGCTCAGCGTGGCGGGTGTTGCGTTCGCTTTGCTTGCTGCGACCGTGGCGCGGCGCATCGCCGACCTCGTGGGCATGGCCGGCGGCGGGGTGATTCTGTTCGTCGGGCTGACGCATCTTGCGCCGGAGGCCTTCGCGGCCGGCGATGTCGAGCGCATTTTCCTCCTCGGCGGTGCAGGTGTCGGAATCCTGCTGGAGGTCATCTTCCGTGCGCGTAACCTTTCCTCGCCCGCCACCGAGCAGATCGGGGCGTGGCTTGGCATCGTCGTGCTCGGCCTGCACTCAACGCTTGATGGCGCGGTTTACACGGCCGTGTTCTGGCACAACCACGCAGCCGGTCTGATGGCGTCAGCCGGTCTGATCCTGCACGAGGCGCCCGAGGGCATTGTTGCGATGGCGCTGGCGCTCAGAGCGGGACTGAAGCCGCCGGTGGCCGCGGTGACCGCCGTGCTGGCGTCCTCCGTCACCACGCCACTTGGGTGGATCATCGCGCATGCGATCGGCGAATCGGGACAGGGCGTGATGCAGATCATGTTCGCTGCTTCCGCTGGCCTGCTGCTTTACGTGGGCTGGCACATGATCGCCGGGGGCATCAGGTCGTTGCGGCGGACCTGACGCACGGAATTGGGCAAAACAGGCAAGCCCGCGCACAGGTCTTGCGAACTTTCCTGCTCAACCCGTTTCGCGCGCGCTTCGTTCGCAGGGGCTCGCGGTATATATCTCCGTCAAACGCCGGAGAAACCGATGGCAGACCTGTTCGACAATCCCCTGGGCACTGACGGCTTCGAGTTCGTCGAATACACCTCGCCCGACCCGCATACGCTGGGCAAGCTGTTCGAGGGGTTTGGATTCACGGCGGTGTCGAAACACCGCTCGAAGAATGTCATCCGCTACAAGCAGGGCGACATCAACTTCATCCTGAACATGGAGCCGTCAGGCCAGCCGGCGGCGTTTCGTGGCGTGCATGGACAGGGCGCCAACGCAATGGCGTTCCGCGTGAAGGACGCTGCCAGGGCCTACGCGGAAGCAATCAAGCGCGGCGCGGAGCCCGCTTTCACCAATGTCGGGCCGATGGAGCTGAACATCCCCGCAATCCAGGCGATCGGCGGGGCGTACATATATCTGGTCGATCGCTATGGGGCGCACGGCATCTATGACGTCGACTTCGTGCCGATCCCGGGCGCTGACGAGACGAGGAACTCCGTAGGCCTCACCTATCTCGACCACCTCACGCACAACCTGTTCCGGGGGAACATGGCGAAGTGGGCGGACTACTACGAGCGGATCTTCAACTTCCGCGAGATCCGTTACTTCGACATCGAGGGCAAGCAGACGGGTCTGGTGTCGAAGGCAATGACCTCGCCGTGCGGCAAGATCCGCATCCCGCTCAACGAGAGCCGCGACGACAAGAGCCAGATCGAAGAGTTCCTCAAGGACTATGGCGGGGAAGGCATCCAGCACATCGCGCTCGGCACTGACGACATTTACGCCAGCGTTGAGGCGCTGCGGAAGCGCGGCGTGCCGTTCCAGTCGGCGCCGGACACGTATTTCGAAGGTATCGGCCAGCGCCTCGGCCAGCATGGCGAGGACGTGCAGCGCCTGCACAGGAACCAGATCCTGATCGATGGCGCGCCAACCAAGGGTCAGGGCCTGCTGCTGCAGATTTTCACCGCCAACCAGATCGGTCCGATCTTCTTCGAACTGATCCAGCGCAAGGGCAATGAAGGATTTGGCGAGGGGAATTTCCGGGCGCTGTTCGAGAGCATCGAGGCAGACCAGATCCGGCGCGGGGTGTTGAAGGAGGGTTAAGTCCAGGCGACCAAGACGCTCACGCTCGCACGTCGTTTGGGCAAGCAGCATCTGAGGCGCTCGAGCCCTCCACTGTTCGTCCCACATAACCGCGATACCCCCACTGGACAGACACCCGCAAAAGGAGAAGCATCCGTAGGCAGGGACGCTATAGTCTGCGGCATATATCGATATCGCCGCATGTGCGCCTTGCCAGCCGGGCTCCGGCGTGGAGCCGCTTGATGGCGGAACGTAAATGACGACCTTCACACTCAACGGAAAGGCAATGACGGTCGATGTCGATGCCGACACGCCATTGCTCTGGGTTATCCGCGATCAGGCGGGATTGACCGGCACCAAGTTCGGCTGCGGTATCGGCATGTGCGGCGCTTGCACCGTGCACATCGGCGGCAAGGCTGCGCGCTCCTGCGTCGTTCCGGTCAGCGCGGCTGAAGGCCAGACCATCGTGACGATCGAAGGGCTCGATCCCAAGGGCGAGCATCCGGTGCAGAAGGCATGGCAGGAAATCCAGGTGCCGCAATGCGGCTACTGCCAGTCGGGCCAGATCATGCAGGCCGCCGCCGTGCTGAAGGACAATCCGAGCATCACCGACGCTGACATCGACGCACAGATGACGGCCAATCTCTGCCGCTGCATGACGTACACGCGCATCCGTGCTGCCGTTCGTCAGGCCGCGAATGCAATGAAGGGAGGCTGATCCATGAATACGCCAATCCACAAGTCTTCCGCCATTCTCTCCCGCCGCGGCTTTCTCGTCGCCGCCGCTGGCACGGGCCTCGCCTTCTCATTCCTTACCGCGTGCACCACCGGAGAGACAGCCAGCACGGCGCCCGCCTACGAGCCGACGCAATGGTATTCGATCGACAATAACGGCATCGTCACTGTGAACGTGATCCGCGCCGAGATGGGCCAGCATGTCGGCACGTCGCTGGCGCGCATCCTTGCCGATGAACTTGAGGCGCCGTGGGACAATGTCCGCATCAACCACGTCGATAGTGATCCGAAATGGGGCCTGATGGTCACGGGCGGCTCATGGTCAGTCTGGCAGACCTACCCGCTCTACAGCCAGGCCGGCGCCGCTGGTCGTGCGGCGCTGATCGAAGCAGGCGCAACTGCACTTGGCGTGGATCCCGCCACATGCTCGGCCGCCAATGGCGAGATCGTCTCGGGCGACAGGAAGATTTCCTACAAGGATATCGTGCGCAAGGGTGGCCTTACCAAGACGTACACGCCTGAGGAGCTCGGCGCGATCAAGCTGAAGCCTGTCACCGATCGCAAGCTGATCGGCAAACCGGTGACGTCGCTCGACATTGTCGAGAAGACCAACGGCGCGGCAGTTTATGGCATCGACGCAAAAGTCGAGGGCATGGTCTATGGCTGTCCGATCATTCCGCCGACGCGCAATGGTACGCTCGTCACCTATGTGATGGATGCGCCAGCGAAGGAGATCAAAGGTTATATCGAGACCGTCGTCCTCAAAGACCCGTCCAACACGGTTTCCGGCTGGTGCATGGTCATCGCCGATAGCTGGTATGCCGCGAAAAAAGCGGCGGCTGCCGTGGTGATCGAATACCAGCCCGGCCCGACCACGGATGTGTCGGAGAAGGACCTTCAGGACCATGCAACGAAGCTGATCGCGGATCCGTCGAAAGGATCAGTGCTGCCTCTCGGCAATACGGATACCGCGCCCGCCTTCCGCGCGGCCAAGTCCACGCTGGATGCCACTTACACCACCGCGACCGCACTCCATTTTGCGATGGAGCCCCTCAACGCGCTCGCGCTGCAGAAGGACGGCAAGTGGGAAATCCATACCGGCAACCAGTGGCAGAGCCTTGTGCTTCCCTGGCTGGCGACCGCACTTGAGGTGCCGGAAACCGATATCGTCATGAAGACCTATCGCCTCGGCGGAGGTTTTGGCCGTCGTCTCA
>JBMOGP010000077.1:0-8561 GCA_049318285.1 Hyphomonadaceae bacterium | reverse complement strand
CACGCCACCTGTTCGATACGATCGAGGACATCGAGCTTGTCGATCCGGATGTGCCGTCGGCGACGCTGCTGTTCCGCCTGTTTCATGAGACAGGCGTGCGGATCGAGCCGCCTAAGGCGCTGACGGACAAATGCACCTGTTCGGACGAAAAGCTGCTCGACACGCTGCGCCAGATGCCGCGCGATGAGATCATGTCGCTTGCCGAGGCGGATGGCGCGATCACGGCGGACTGTCAGTTCTGCGGGCGGCTATATCGCTTTCCGGTGGATGCGATCTGAGCGCGTCACGACGAACGAGCGTCATGCGCAGGACGGGCGCGCCGATGCAAAGCGCAAGCAGGCTCGCTTCGCAGACCGGCATCGCGCGAGTGTAGGTGTGCTTGAACACTGTCGAGTCCTTCCCGTTGCGTCACCGCGGTCTAAGCCGCGGCGTTGTTGGGAGGGCTGATAGGAAAAACGAAATACGTCAAAGAGTTGACTGCCGTTACAGTCGACGTTGCAGCGTGTAGCAAGCCAAAAGGCGCCGGGTAACAGGCAGCTGGCACCGCATCAGTTGGGACGGCGTTCGTCGTATGGACTGTCGAGGGCGAAAAGGGGAATCGTCGCCTCGACGCTCGCACCCGTTTCGTCCTCGAACCGATAGGCGCCCTGCATCATTCCGCAGGGCGTGGTGAGGGGGCAGCCGGAGGAGTACTCGAACCGGGCCCCGGGGCGCAGGACGGGCTGCTTGCCAATGACGCCGGCGCCGTCGACATGCTGGATCCGGCCATCGCCGTCGGTTATGCGCCAGTGGCGCGTCATTAGCTGGAGGGTGTGGCGGCCCCGGTTCTCGATCTCGATGTGATAGGCCCACAGGAAGCGGTCGTCCTCGGGCGAACTTTGCTCGTCGACGAAGACAGGCCGCACCCGGATGCAGACCCCGTTCGTTTCGGCTTCATAGGGATAGGCGGTCATTTCACACCCCCCTCAGGGCTGACAAGTTTCAGGCTAACGGAAATAGGGTGCCGACCTCAAGTCTGCGCCCTATTCTATTTACAAATCCACCATGGCTTAAGCGGCGGGCTTCTTGATGAAATCGCCTTCGATCTGGACATTCAGCGCGTCGCCGACGATGGAGGGCAGGAGGTCGTCGAGACCAAATTCCGAGCGCTTGAACGTGCCTATGGCGGAAAAGCCAATGGCGGGAGCCTTGGCGAACGGGCGCGCGTCGGTTTCGCCCGCGAAGGTGACATCCAGCGTGACCGGCTTGGTGACGCCCTTGAGGGTGAGGTCGCCCGTGACCTTCGCCATTGGGCGCTATTGTTGCGTATGCAACAAACAGGTCGGTGAAACAGCCTAAACGGCTTTATCAGGCCCGCTTATCGACCACCCAGCGCCTGTTCGACGTCCTCGGCGATGTCTTCGGGGTCTTCGAGGCCCACTGACAAGCGCACCCACGTCGCGTCGAGCCCGATCGCCGCGCGCTCGTCTTCGGTGAGGGTGCGGTGCGTCGTGGTGGCGGGGTGGGTGATCAGTGATTTGGCGTCGCCGAGATTGTTGGAGATGTCGATCAGGCCGAGCCGGTTCAGCATCGCAAACGCCGCCTCGCCGCCGCCCTTGAGCGAGAAGGCGAGCATGGAGCCGCCACCCTCCGGCATCTGGGCAGCATGGGTGTTGTGGTGCGGGTGATCGCTGCGGCCGGGATAGCGCACCGCCTTGATCTTCGGGTTGGTCGCGAGACGATCCGCGATGACGCGAGCGTTGTCGCTCATGCGACGAACGCGCAGATCCATCGTCTCGAGCCCCTTGAGAACCACCCACGCATTGAACGGGGACATTGAGGGGCCGGTGTGGCGATAGTATTGCTGAAGCTCGTCCACGATTTTCTTCGTCTTGCCGAGGATGGCGCCGCCCAGCGTGCGGCCCTGTCCGTCCATGTGCTTGGTCGTCGAATAGACCACCCAGTCGGCGCCGAGTTCGATCGGGCGCTGCAGGATGGGCGAGGCGAAGACGTTGTCGACGATGAGTTCACCGCGGGCGTTGTGGACGAGGTCCGCCACGGCGCGGATGTCCACCGCATCAAGAAGCGGGTTGGACGGCGTCTCGATGAGCGCGAAACGGCACGGCTTGCGCGTCGCGTCCTCCCACTGTCCAAGATCGGAACCGTCGACCCACGTCACCTCGACGCCCATTTTCGGCATCAGGTTCTTGAGGATCCACAAGCATGATGAGAACAGCTGGCGCTGCGCGATGATGCGGTCACCGGGCTTGATCGGGGCGACGAGCATGGTGTGGATTGCGGCCATGCCGCTTGCGGTGGCGCGGCAATCCTCGGCGCCCTCGATCTGCGCGAGGCGTTCCTCGAACATGCGCACGGTCGGGTTGGCGTACCGGCTGTAGATGTAGCCGGGCTTGTCGCCGGCCATGCGGGCGGATTGCTCCTCTGGACTGTCGTAGACGAAGCCTGAACTGAGGAAGAGCGCTTCGGACGTCTCGCCATGCCCGGAGCGGGTAAGGCCGCCGCGCACCATCATCGTCTGCGGACGCCACTTGCCGGAGTTGCCCTTTTTCGGATGCTCGCTCATGGCGGCTGCCTTTCGATGCGTGGGACAGCCGTTTAGGACAAAGGACGCGCCTGCGCCAGATAGGTGGGCCACAAGGTGGAAGATACGCCATTGAGCTGAACGCGAGGCCCGACCATAAACAGACATGACTGACCAAACCCCTGCAGGCAACATGGAACAGCCCACCCCACGCCGCCGTGTCCTCATGCTGGGAGCCACGGGCGCGATCGGCATGGCGACGGTGCGGGCGCTGGTGGCGGTGGGGCATGAGGTGGTGTGCCTGGTGCGCCCCGGGCGCGAGCGCAGCGCGAGCATGTTCGCAGGGGCGGAGACGCGGTTCGGCGATGCGACCGATGCGGATGCACTGGCCCGCGACGGGTTTGGCGGGGAACGGTTCGATGCGGTTGTCTCATGCATGGCGTCGCGGACGGGCGCGCCGAAGGATGCGTGGGCGGTCGATCATCTGGCGCATTCACATGCGCTGAAGGCGGCGAAGGCTGCGGGCGTGACGAAGTTCGTGCTGCTCTCGGCGATCTGCGTGCAGAAGCCGCGGCTGGAGTTCCAGAAGGCCAAGCTGGCCTTCGAGCAGGAGCTGATCGCGTCGGGCCTCGATTATTCGATCGTGCGCGCGACGGCGTTCTTCAAGTCGCTGTCGGGGCAGATCGCGCGTGTGCAGCGCGGCAAGCCTTTCCTGATGTTCGGCGATGGGAATCTGACGGCGTGCAAGCCGGTCAGCGACGATGATCTTGGGCGCTATCTTGCCAACTGCGTGAGCGATCCGGCGCAGAGCAATCGCGTGCTCCCGATCGGCGGCCCGGGGCCGGCGATAACGCCGCGCGAGCAGGGCGAGAAGCTGTTTGCGCTGCTGGGCCGCGAGCCGCGTTTCTCGCGGGCGCCGGTGTCAATGCTTGATGCCATCATCGCGGCGCTGGCGGCGGCTGGTCGTGTTGTGCCGTCTTTGCGCGACAAGGCGGAGCTGGCGCGAATCGGACGCTATTATGCGACGGAGTCTATGCTGGTGTGGGACGAGAAGGCCGGCCGGTACGACGCCGATGCCACGCCATCGACGGGCAGCGACACGCTGTTCGATCACTATGCGCGTGTGGTTGCGGGCGAAGCGTCCGTCGAGCGCGGCGCGCATAGCGTGTTCTCGTGAGCGGCATCAAAGGCCCGTTGTTCGTCTTCCTTGCCCTGGTTGTCGTCGCTTTTGCCGGCGCCGCCATCTGGCTGTGGACGCCTGACCGTTCGCGCGGGGAACTCGAAGCGCTTTATCTGCGCAGCCCGGATGACATGACGGAGGTTGCCGGCACGCAGCTGCATGCGCGCGATGACGGGCCTCGTGATGCGCCGGTGCTCATCATGCTGCATGGCTTTGGGTCGAGCCTGCATACCTGGGAGCCTTGGGCGCAGGCGCTGGTCGGGAAGTACCGCGTCATCAGGCTAGACCTGCCGGGCGCGGGTCTGTCGCCGCCAGACCCGACGAACGACTATACCGATGCGCGCAGTATCGCGCTTATCCTCGCTCTTATGGACCGGCGGAGCGTTTTGCGGGCAACGCTGGTCGGTAATTCGCTGGGCGGCCGTATCGCGTGGACGCTCGCGGCGAAGCATCCCGAGCGGACGGACAAGCTGGTGCTGATCTCGCCAGATGGCTTTGCGAGCCCCGGTCTTGAATATGGCAAGGCGCCCGACGTGCCGATAGCGTTGCAGGCGATGCAGTATGTGCTGCCGAAAGCGCTCCTGCAGATGAGCCTGGAGCCGAGCTATGGCGATCCGTCGGTCATGTCGACCGTAACAGTCGATCGCTATCACCACCTGATGCTAGCCCCCGGCGTGCGAAAGGCTCTGCTGGCGCGGATGGAGCAGACCGTTCTCGTGCCGCCCAAGCCGCTGCTGCGGAGCATCAAGGCGCCGGTGCTTCTCCTGTGGGGCGAAAAGGATATGCTGATCCCGTTCAGCAATGCTGCGGACTACGCGAAGAATGTTCCCGACATCCGGCTGGTGTCGTTTCCGGAGCTTGGTCATGTGCCGCACGAAGAAGCGCCGGAGTTGTCGCTGACGCCGTTGCGCGCATTTCTGACGGAGCGGTCCTAGAGGATCACCGCTCGCAGCGTGCAGGCCACCGCCGCCAGCGAGGCCAGCCCGCCGAGCGCGAGACCCTGCGGGGCGGCAGCTGCTATCCAGCTGCCAGAGAAGCCGATTGTCCACCATGTTTCTTCCAAATCGTGCGACCATAACGGCGGCACTCGAACGCCACGCTGCAGAAGATCAGCCGCCGGGTCGTTGGCGTCATCGCCATAAGTCGTCGCGCCGCTGCGACCCCTTCCGGCCTGGCCACGTTCGCAACAGATGGCGTTGGCTCACACTGTCCTGAAGGGGCCAATCGGTTCGCGATATGCGGTATCTTCGTCTGATTTTCCATGGGTTAGGCGCGTGTTTGCGTTGCGCGCCGGATAACCGACATGCTGTTATGGCAGGACAGGAGGCAGTCCGTGATTCTGATCGGCCAGTATGACAGCCCGTTCGTGCGGCGCGTTGCGATTGCGATGCGGCTCTATGGCATGCCGTTCGAGCATCGGCCGTGGTCCGTGTTCGGCGATGCGGAGAAGATTGCCGCGTACAATCCGCTGATGCGCGTGCCGACGCTCGTGCTGAACACGGGCGAGGCGCTGGTGGAGAGTTTCGCGATCATTGACGCGCTAGACCAGTTGGCGCCGCCTGCGCTGCTGATGATGCCGCCGGCGGGTGCGGAACGGCGCGAGGCGATGCGTGTTTGTGCGCTCGCGACGGGTCTCGCCGACAAGGCTGTGTCGCTGGTTTACGAAACGGTGATCCACAAGCGTGCAACGCAGGCGTGGGTCGAGCGCTGCCGCAGCCAGATCTCAGGTGCGTTGCGCGAGCTCGAAATGAGCCGCATGCTCCATCCGACAGAGTGGTGGTTCGGCAATGGCATCGGGCATGCGGACGTGACGGTCGGCTGCGTGCTGCGCTTTCTCGGCGAAGCCCATCCGGGTCTGTTCGATCTGGCGGACGGATGGCCGTTGCTGGCGGCGCATGCTGCGCGGTGCGAATCGCTGGAGCCGTTCCAGGAAATTCAGCAGCCTTTTCATGTGACGCCTCTGAAAGCGGGCGCTGCTGAATGAGCAAGGCCAGCGTGACGAAGCGTGCCGCAGTTGGAGCCCCGAAGCGCAAGGCGGCGAGTGAGGTGGCGACGCTTGGCGTGCTGCCCGATCGTGAACTCAAAGATGTCATGCAGTCTGGCGCGATATGGGCTGAAGGCGGCCTGCTGTCAGATCAGATACAGCCTGCGTCTCTCGACCTGCGACTTGGCAAGGTGGCGTATCGCCTGCGTGCGAGTTTCCTGCCGGGCAAGCAGTTGGTAGCTGACAGGCTGGACGACAGCCTGGTGATGCATACGCTGGACTTGACCCGTGGGGCAGTGCTGGAGACGGGATGCGTCTATCTCGTGCCGCTGCAGGAGAAGCTGAAGCTGCCGAAGGACTTGTCGGCTGCTGCCAATCCGAAAAGTTCGACGGGGCGCATTGATGTTTTCGTCCGCGCCGTGTCCGATCGCGCGAGGGCCTTTGACGGCGTGCCGGCTGGCTATCAGGGCGACCTCTACGCAGAGATCAGTCCGCGCACCTTCTCCGTGCTTGCGCGGACCGGCGACAGGCTGCTGCAGCTGCGCGTGCGGCGCGGGCCGCAGACGCCGGTGCGCGACATGACATTCAGCCTCGACCTGTTTCCGACCAAGTCCGACATCGTCGGCTATCGCGCCAAGCGCCACTCGCGCGTGATCGACCTTGCTGCCATCGGCGCGCATGTGGTCGAGGATTTCTGGGAGCCGGTGCGCGCGCGCGGCGGTCGTATCGTGCTTGATCCGGGCGAGTTCTACATCCTTGCGTCCAAGGAGAAGATCGTCATCCCGCTCGACGAGGCCGCAGAGATGGCGCCGATCGCGCCAGAGCTCGGCGAGTTCCGCGCGCACTATGCAGGCTTCTTCGATCCCGGCTTTGGCGTCACACACTCGAAGGGCAAGGCCGTGCTTGAGGTGCGATCGCGCGACGTGCCGTTCATCCTGGAGGATGGGCAGCCCGTTGGCCGCCTCGTGTTCGAGAAGCTGACATCGAAGCCAGACGTGCCTTATGGCGCGACTGGCTCTTACTCGTCCTATGCAGGGCAAGGTCTGCGCCTGTCGAAATACTTCGCGAAGACCGCTGAATAAGGAGTGCTGCCCAAAGCGCGTTCAGGGTCGATACGGTTCAGTGACGAAATGAGACCCGTGCGGCTGGGATGATTTCGACGCCGCGTGCAGTGCTGGCCGGCGTAGGCGCAGCGGTGTCTATGGGATGCGCCAACGCCCAGGGCCTGCGTTCCAGGAACAAGCCGCCCTCAGTTGATGGCCCATACGGCCCGGCGGCTGAGTATTCGGCGGCGCGACGTGGTGTGTCGTTGCTGGTTATGCAGGGCGGGAAGGTGTTGCTCGAGACCTATCCCAGGCCGGGCGGCGCTGCGAAGGGGCATGAGCTCGCTTCAGGCACAAAGAGCTTCACAGGCGTGATGGCGGCGCTAGCCTCTGCCGACGGCCTGCTCAATATCGATGAGCCTGTTGCCAGGGCTCTTTTCGAGTTGAGGGATGGCGACGCGATCGGCGAGGTGGCGCTGGGAGAGGACGTCGCCATGGCGGCGGGGGCGGGTGACCAGCGGCTCTACCTTATGTGGAAGTGCGGCCTCGTCATCGTTCGGCAGGCGAACGAGATACTGAAGGCCGTGACCCAATCCGCGTTGAAGTGGCGGGACGATGAATTTCTTCGACTTCTACCCACATGACGCTTTCTGCATCTGAACAGTGAGCATACACTGGCAGCCTTCCAGCAAGGCTGTTGCGTGGCGCCGGTCTTTCTCTTTGCGGTTTCCATTGTGTCGCCCCTTATCTTTGCGGCGATCATCCGGCTGACGCGAGCGCGGGCCAAGCGAACCCAGGGGGCGATCGCAGGTTGTTTCGCGGCGGCGGTGTTTAGTCTCTTCTGGGACGCGCTGGCGGTGCACATGCACTGGTGGTCGTTTCCATCGAGCTCCGATCTGGTCGCGACATTGGCGTTGTCGATCTTCGGGGCATTCGTGTTCGGCGGGACGGCTGCGCTGATTGGCTGGCGCATGATGCGCTCGGGCGGGTGGACGGGCGCTGCGACATTCGTCTGCGCCTTCGTCGGCGTCGGGTTGATGCGGGATCACATGCTGGACGCAAACACCCAGCTGCTCGCGTTTGGTGCAGGCCCGACTGGACAGATCATGGCCGCGGTCGGCTATCTCATGCTCGCGCTGATCGTGCAGATCACGATGCTCGCGCTCGCCGGACATCCGCGGCGTGACGAACTGCGCACGAACTAGCCTCTCGGAAGCGCGGCAGCCTCGCGCGCCAGCGCGGCGATCTCGTTCCACCTCTTGGCATCGATCAGTTTAGTGGGACAGACCCAGCCGCCACCAACGCAGCCGACATTCGGGCGCTTGAGATAGTCGCGCGCAAGATCGAGCGAGATGCCGCCGGTGGGGCAGAATTTCACAGCGCCGAAGGGGCCACGGAATGCGTCCAGCATGGCGCAGCCACCGGCCTGTTCGGCGGGAAAGAACTTGAAGCGCGTCACGCCCAGATCGAGGCCGGCCATCAATTCGGTTGCGGTGGCGATGCCCGGAAGGATCGGGATGCCAGCGTCGCGGCTGGCGGCCACGGTGGCGCCCGAGAGGCCGGGCGTGACGATGAAGGTCGCGCCGGCGATGCGCGCCCGCGCGACGTCTCCGGCGGAGAGGATCGTGCCCGCGCCGACGATGGCGCCGGGAACCGTCGCCATTTCGCGGATGCAGTCGAGCGCAACTGGCGTGCGGAGCGTGACTTCAAGAACACGCAGGCCTGCGCCGGCGAGCGCCGATGCAAGCGGGACGGCGTCTTCGATCCGATCGATGGTAATCACGGGGATCACCGGTTGGACGGCCATGAGATCGTCGACTGTCATGCGTGTCA
>JBMOGP010000076.1:0-8574 GCA_049318285.1 Hyphomonadaceae bacterium | reverse complement strand
CCTGAGCCGTGCCGGCGCGCAGATAGTCGACGAGCCTGGGCAGCGGCATGGGGCGGCCGACAAAGTAACCTTGTGCGAGATCGCAACCCATGACGGTCAGCAACGCCAGCGTCTCGGCGTCCTCGACACCCTCGCCGACCACTTCGAGATCCAGGGCATGGCCAAGCTCGATGGTCGAGCGCACGAGCAGCGGATCGCGATGTGTGGTCGTCAGCTGCGTTATGAAGGATCGGTCGATCTTGAGCTCATGGATCGGAAGCTGTTGCACATAAGCCAGCGAGGATAACCCCGATCCATAATCGTCAATCGCCAGGCGCACGCCAGCAACCGAAAACAGGTTCAGATTTTCCAGCGCGATCTTCCAGTCGTCGACGACCGCAGTCTCGGTAATCTCGAATGTAATACGGTCACTTGCACCATCGAGAAGACGCAGCGCATGCTCGACAAAGCCCCGATCGGTGAGCAACCGGCTGGAGATATTGACGCCAATCCTCATCGGAAAGCCTTCGCGTTCGAGATTGCGCGAATCTTCAAGCGCCTGCCGGATGGCGAACTCGGTCAGATATCGTATCTGACCGGTTTCTTCGGCCGCTGCGATGAACTGGCTCGGGGACACAACTCCCCTTCTATGGCTTGTCCAGCGCATCAGCGACTCAACGCTGGCGACCTTTCCGGTTCGCGTGCAGACCTGCGGTTGGTAAAAAAGCGAGACTTCGCCCCCATCCAGGCCGTGTCGCATTTCATCCAGCAGGGCCAGTCGGTCAGCCGGATTCCCATACTCTTCTTCGGAAAACTTCTGAAGACTGAGCCCATTCTCGCGCGCCTGATCCAGGGCCAGTTCGGCTCGGTTCACAATATCGACGCCGGCTGCGGCCTCGCTGGTCGTGGTCGCGTAGCCTGCCCGTATGTTTGCGTAGATGCGATGCCCTCGAATCTCGACATACTCTTCGAGTTCGCTGCGAAGCGCGGCCAGCATGGCGGCGATCGTGTTGGCGGCAGTCGCATATGGCAGCCGAACGCCAATTACGTCGGGCGCCAGGCGCACCGTGAGTGCAGTCGGGAACAGGCGTTGAACGCGGTCGGCCAGCGCCTCAACCAGTTCTTCGCCAAGACTATAGCCAATCGCAGCTCGAATGCGCGAAAAACGAGCAATACCAATAGCGGCCACACACTCAACCGTTGCCTCTTCCTTGACGCGTCGGGACTCGAGGTCGGCCAGAAATTGCTCTCGACTGTGCATCGATGCATCGCCTTTTGGACACGGTCATAAAAGACCCAAAAGCCCCTCGACCAACGAATGCCCGCGACTTCGGCAGACGTTTCTGTGGCTGATCTCAGGGTGGGCTGAGTCATCCGACGGAAACGATAATGGCCAGTTAAGCTGCGACGCCATGCACGTCGTCCCGCAGCTCCTGGTGGTGTCAGGCGCATGCAAGCTGGTCTCTGATACGCCCGTCTCAGGCGGTATTGAGACATCGATGGCCAGGGTTTCCTTCAGGCGTCACCGCTTTCCGCCCGAGATTATCCGGCCGCCCGAGATTATCCGGCGCACAGTCTGGCTCTATTTCCGCTTCACACTCAGTTTTCGCGATATCGAGGCGTTGCTGGCTCAACGCGGCTTCGGCGTCAGCTACGAGACTGTGCGCTGCTGGACGATCAGGCCCGGGTGCAGATCGCAAGAAACTTCAACGTTGCCGACCGCCGCCCTCCCCGCGCTGGCGCCTCGATGAGATGATCTGCACGATCGGTGGTGAGCGCGTCTGCTTCTGGCGCGCCGTCGACGATGAAGGCGAGACGCCTGATCTTGTTGTTCGGAAGCGCCGCAACAGCGGCGCGGCCCTGAAACTTTTGAAACGCCTGCTTCGCACCTAGCGCGTCGACCGGGTCGCCTTGGCGACAACAAGCGCGCCGAAAACGCGCATCTGCCGATCCGAAGACGCGAGCGGAAGGTGCTGGGGTTCAGGTCCCTGCCCTCTGCGCACAGCTGCCTCACCACGCACGCTGCGATCTGCAACGCTTTCGATTTTCAGAGGCAGATGATCAGCCGGCCGACGCTGAGGCTTTTGCGGGCGCGGGCGGGTTCTGTCTGGGCCAGGGCGGCGGCATGAGCGCCGGAGCGTGCCTGACGCTCGGCTCTGCGGCGCGGAGTTAAGTTGTCAGTTCCGGTTTTCTTGCTGGATACCCGAAAAGTGACCCGAAAATACCCGTATCGTCTGACGTCTTCAGGCTTTCGGGAGGCCGGACTGTGAACCGGCATGGCGTCTGGGCGCCGACAGGCGCGTTGCACGATTGAGTTCAAGGTGAGCTGAGGGGTTCATCTGCTGGCGCAGGTCTGCAGCTGCCAGGCAGCGCTGCCCTGGCAGCCTGTTGGGCGCGGCCCACAACAAACCGTCCGCGTCTGGGGAGAGACGCGGACGGAGGCAGTGCACCGATATGCTCAGGGGCGATCGAGCGCCCCATGCGCATGCAGGTCTACATGGGCGGGAGGATGACTTTGTCGATCACGTGGATGACGCCGTTGGAGGCATTGACGTCTGCCGCCACGACTTTCGCACCGTTCACCGTCACCGTGCCGTCAGCAGCGCCGACGACTTTCACAGTGGCGCCCTGGACGGTCGCGACCTCGACCGTCTTGCCGGCAACAGCCGATGACGGAACTTTGCTCGCGAGAACATGGTAGGTCAGGATCGAGGCGAGTTTGGCCTTGTTCTCAGGCTTCAGAAGATCGGCAACCGTGGCCGCGGGCAGAGCGGCGAAGGCGGCGTCCGTCGGGGCGAACACGGTGAACGGACCAGCGCCGCGGAGCGTCGATTCCAGGCCTGCAGCCTGCACAGCGGCCACGAGCGTCTTGAACTGACCAGCGGCAACAGCGGTATCGACAATGTCACTGGCTGCGACGGGTGCAGTTGCCGCTGTACCGGCTTCGGTAGCGGTCATGCATGCGCTCGCGCCGAGCATGGCGGCGAGTGCAGCGACGGATAAAAGCTTGCGCATCTCTTGTTGTCCTTGGGTTCTGTTGCGGGGAGGTTACGTGGTCGAGGCAGACGGTTTGAAAAGAACGTCCTGAAGCGTTGCTGTATGATCAGCCACGCGGCTGCATCCGTCAGTGTCTGGTACGAATGCCAGCCGCATCTGGATCGCCGTGATACGCGGCGATCGTGTCACTCAACCGTGTGCTGCGCCTGTTCGAGCCTCGCACCTGTGATCGCCGCCTGAGCCTGGAGCTGCCAAGCCGCATGAGGAAATGACCCTCCATGCCGTGACGGAATCAATGGAACGGCGCGCTGATCGACGACCGGGCCCCGAGCCGTTTTGCAAAGAGATCGGATGCGCGCGAACCTGCAGGGTGTGCACAGCCACCGATGGAGGACCCCTCTCCTCGTCGCGATATCAATCCAGTCGCGCGCCTCCCGGCGCCGTGACCCCAGGCCGATTCACATACGTGGCGCGGAACGTCGTGGGCGACGGCGAGGGTCACATCCTGCAACCAGGTGCACGACCAGCCACACGCGCGCATACCTGATTTTGACTATGGGCGTCGCGTTGGAAGGCGACCGGGGCAACGCAATCCATGGTCAACAATAATCTAAAATTTGAGATTGATTATGCCGAGATCAACCGGAACAATGGAAGAAACGGCTTCTGGTTGCAGCCCCTGATTCAGAGGATGACCCGGCGGCAAACGCGACGTGCGGTTCAAGCGTGCTTTGCTTGAGCGGCCTCGCACGATGGTGGGGGCCATTGTGAAGACCAGGGGAAACGCAGCAGCCCGACTTGAGGCCGCCATCTTCGAGCCGGACGCTCTTCCGAACACGCTCCACATGGTGGGCGAAGATCTCGGATTCGATCATTTCTGTGTTGTGCATTCCAATATCAGCGATCTGCGGGTCATCGCCGCCGATCACTCGCTTGCGGGCTTCAAGGCCTATGAAGCCGGTGGATGGGTCGCGACCGACTACCGGGCTGCGACAGTGAACCCCTTCCCCGCGAGAAGCTTATACCTGGATCATCTCGCCGTGCCGGAAGCACAGCGTCTGAGTTCGGGCATCTACCACGACCTCTACGTGCCGGAGAAAATGGCGTACTTTGCCGGATGGAGAACAAAGCTAGCCAACCAGTCCTGGATCTTGTCGCTGGCGCGAGCGGAGAACAAAGGCGCTGTCGGTCGCGAGGAAGCGCGCGCGCTTGCGGAGTTGATGCCGCACGCAAGCCGCACGCTGGCTTTTGCAAAGCACGTTCGGGATATTCGCGCCCAGAGCATCAACGATTTTGGTACGCAGCTTGGAATCCCGCTGATCATGCTTGACGGCGAAGGTCGCGCAGTCGCGGTCTCCCCGCGGGCCGAACGCTTGTTTGACCGCGAGTTCGGCATCCGCTCTGGCCAGCTCTGGGCTGCCGATAGCGAGAGTAACAACAAGATCGAAGCGCTCTTGCGCATGGCGCGGGCAACCATCATCCCGGATCTGAGCGAGGAAGCCGTCGTGGTGCGCAGAAAGGAGCGTGGATCCCTGCTCCTTCGTCCGATCGTAATTCGCGGCCTGGGCCTGGACGTGCTCCCGGGCGCCCGGCTTTTCGTCACGGTGACCGACCTGAGCCAGGCGCCTGCAGCGGCAGAAAAAGACCTCCGCCTGATCTTTGCCCTCTCCCCGGCAGAGGCAAATGTGGCGGCCCTGCTCGCAAGGGGCTGCGATGTGGAGGAAATTGCCGCAGAACGTGGCACCTCCGTCGCTACCGTCCGTACACAGATCAGACAGGTGTTCCAGAAGACGGAGGTCAGCCGTATTGGAGAGCTCGTCTCACTTGTCGCCAACATCATGCGACTGAAAGGCGACAGAGGCCGAAAGTGATCTTCAGCCTCGTGAACAGTGACGGCCGAACCTGATTATTCGCAGGCACGCTGAAGAGCGCCCAGGGCAACGCGCATTGGTTTGCCCGGTCGCGTATGATCGCGTGTCATTTGCAGTGATTGGCGCCGCCCGGCCAGGCACGCGCACGCCTTGAGCGTCTCTGGTTGGACAGATCGGGCTGGCTTTGAGCAAGCTGGGCACGGGGCGTATGCGCCGCGCTTCGTAAAGCAGCCAGCCAGACTGACCCTAGGTCAGCCTGGCCTGCCGCTCAGGACTGAGCTGAGATTTGGCCCGTCCCCAACGTTGCGGGATAAAGCTCGGACCCGCGATCCGCGCATCCACCAAATTGACTATTGAGCGGCCCGATGTCTTTCGGGTCACAGCTTGTGAACAGGCGTCGCAGGGACCCCGGGGCTGGTCATGAAATCAATGGCGCAGAACGCCGACCGGCGCCCTGAGCCCACGCCGGCTCACGGGTTGAGGTTCGTGTCGGAAAGGATCATGGTTTTCGTCATCCTCAGGCCTGGTGTCCGCCATGAAGCTGCTGACTGGACTGTTCGCTGCGATCGCCATGCTGCTTGCGCCTTCGGCGCAAGCCCTGGAGGGCAAGATCGTCAACCTCAAGATTGAAACGAAACATGTTGCAGGGCCGGTGGATGTCGCCGTCTACCTGCCCGCGGGATACGACGCCAGGCGGGCGCAAGCGTATCCGCTGATCATCCAGCTGCACGGCGGTGGCGGTTCGAGCGCCGCCATGACGGGTATGGCCGAAACGCTCGAAGCGGGCATCAAGGCGGGCCTCGTTCCGGCGTCCGTCTCGGTCATGCCTTCCGCCGGCCGCTCCTTTTACATGGACTATCGTGACGGATCTCAGAAGTGGGAGACGTTCCTCGTCGAGGATCTCCTGGCCTGGATGCGCGCCGGCTACAACGTGCCCAAGGGGCGCGAGGGCACGCTGATCACCGGCGTATCGATGGGGGGAATGGGATCGTTGCGCATTGCCTTCAAGCACCCGGACAAGTTCCAGGCCGTCGCCAGCATGGAGCCAGGCATCGAGCCCGCCCTGTCCTTCAGGGACGTGAAGCTGCGCGACCGTTTCTGGCGGGACGATACGCTGCTGCAGTCGATCTACGGCAAGCCAGTGGACGAGGCCTACTGGGCCGCCAACAATCCCGCGACGATCGCGAACACCAACCCCGAAAGCCTCGTCGGCCTTGGCATCTATCTGGAAGCGGGCGACCAGGACATGTTCTTCCTTCACCACGGCACAGAGTTCCTGCACCGCGTGCTGTTCGACAACGGCCTCAGTCACGAATACCGGCTCGTGAAGGGCGCCGAGCATGTCGGCCCGTCCATCGCGCCGCGCTTTCTTGACGCCCTTTCCTTCCTGGGCCGCGTCCTCAATCCGCCGGCCGGCTGGACCGACGCGCCCGGTGTCAGGCAGACACGCGAAAGGGTAAATGGCTTCAAGCGCGCGGCGGGCTATCCGATAAAGGAACCGGATGGGCGACGCCTGCGGACGGAGTAGGCAGGCCCTGGCAGCCCTCTTGAAGGGCACAGCGAAACCCGCGCCGCCCCCGAGACCCGGCAAAGGGCTGCAGCGATCCCCGCGGCCTCAACGTCGCGCTGCCGCTAGCGAAGTCCGCGTGACGACGCCTTCTTCGATTCAGGTCCAGCTTGTCCCGCGCAGACTTGCTGAGGCGCGCCCGATGAGATGAGAGTGGCGCAGCAACAGTCGTACCGGCAGGAGCACTGCGCATGTGGACCCGAAGGCAAGCCGTGCTTCTTCCCCTTGCAGCAGGCGCCTGTGCAACCGCGCCGGGCGGATCGCCGCCGGATAGGCAGTTCGCCAATATCGAGACGCCGAGCGAGTCTGTTCATTCGGGTGTTGCATCGGAAGACGGCGAGCAGCGCCTCACGATGCGCCTGTGCCGCTATCCCCAACTGGGGCTTGCCTGGCTCTGGATGCATGCGCGGATTGACGGCCAGTTCTACTCCTTCATCGATCACGTCGCGCCTTGCAGAACGGATGCCGCGCAGGTTGCCGAAGAACGTGTGCGCTATTCCGATACCGCGGCAATCCTGGTGTTCGAACGCAATGGCAGGGTCAGCGCGCCAACCTCCGCGTCTGCAAGTGGGCGATGCCTTGCGCGAAAGTCTGCAACCTCCGCCTTCGGCCGGGGGGACCAGCACATGGAGGCGTCCATCGCCTTCTCGCCCGAGCGGCTCTACTCCGGCCTCAACCAGGGCCGAACCGAAGTGTTCGGCCGCGGCCGCGCCAGCGTAAAGATCAATGGCAAGCGCGTGGAATTCTCGGGCCCCGCCCAGTTCCACGAGCAGGTCCAGACCAATCCACGCTTCACAGCGGCTTTCTGCTACATGACCCTGTGGGGTGATGGCGCAGCCTCCACCATGCTGATCACAGCGCGCCGGCGCGACGGCTACCTGCTCGAAGGCGACAAGGCGAGCGAGGTCAAGGCCGTAACCATCGACCCGCCTGCTGCGCGACGCGCGCTGAATGTCGTGCTCGCAGACGGGCGCCAGCTCACGGGCATAGCGACGGTCAGGCATGCCTTTACCCTGCCGATCGTCGGCCACACATGGCGTGGGCACATGATGAATGTCGAACTCGACGGCCGCACCTATCGCGGCCACATCAACGACTACATCATCAATGACGGCATTCCCTACAGGGGATAGTTGTCTCGCCATGTGTGGACGCTGGGCGCGCAGGTGTCTAATGGCTTGCAGAGCCACTGCCCAACGCCGCCGGATCAGTATCGATGCAGCTGGAAACGCCGCCTTCAGATCTCCTGTTCAGCCCAGACGAGCACGACCGGGCGTGGGAGCTGTTTGCCGATTTCGCCAAACGTTATCTGGCTGGCGTCGCAGATCGTCCAGTCTATCCCGCGCTCGACCGTCCAGCCCTCCGGAAGATCATGCAGACGCCGATGCCGCGCTCGGGCGCCAGCCTCGTCGCGCTGCTGGAAGAATTCGAAGCCGTCATCGTGCCAAACGCCACGCACGCGGCGCATCCGCGCTTCCTGCCTTATGTGCAGCCTACCCCCAACGCCATTGCGCCCTATGCTGATGCCGTCGCGAGCCTGATCAGCCAGAACTGCAATTTGTGGCATCTGTCGCCCTCGGCCAATGCGGTTGAGCAGACTGTCGTGCGCTGGTTCGCTGACCTCTTCGGCTTTCCCAGCCCGGCCGGCGGCCTGATTACGAGCGGCGGATCAGCCGCTAATCTCGTTGGACTCACGGCGGCCCGCGACCATGCCCTTGGACCAGATGCACGCACCCGCGGCCTGCAGGGGAACGGCCCGCCACTGGTTCTTTACACATCCGATGAAGTGCATTCGAGCATCGACAAGGCGGTTTCAATCCTCGGTATTGGCACCGACAATTTGCGTCACATCCCAACCGACGTCGCCTTCCGCATGCGGATCGACCTTCTTGAGGCCGCCGTTCGGCGTGATCGCGCGGAAGGATGTAAGCCCTTTTGCGTGGTCGCGAGTGCAGGAACCGTAACAACCGGGTCGGTCGATCCCATTCGTGAACTCTCGGCGTTCTGCAAACAGGAGGGTCTGTGGCTGCACATCGACGGGGCGTATGGCGCGCTCACGGTTCTCAGCGAGCGGTATCGGGCCGAGATGTCGGCGATCGGTCTTGCCGATTCTGTGTCGCTTGATCCGCACAAGTTTCTGTTCTGTCCCGCCGAAGCTGG
>JBMOGP010000075.1:0-8655 GCA_049318285.1 Hyphomonadaceae bacterium | reverse complement strand
AGGCTGGGCGTCGTTGCGTGGCTTTCACCGCCTTTTTTGTTACCCAAAGTACGAACACCAATGCCGGCGTGTCTGTCGCAGAAAACCGCCACGGGCCGGGTCGCGACAGACGAAACTCGACCAATTGTTCTTGATTTATTGCGACTTTCTGTTCCTGATCGGAACCGAAGATCCCCTGCCGGAGCAGGGCCTGGTGCCCAGAAGAGGACTCGAACCTCCACGGTGTTACCCGCTAGTACCTGAAACTAGTGCGTCTACCAATTCCGCCATCTGGGCAGACAGCAAGGCGCGGGTGATACAGGTCGCGCGGGCAGGATTCAAGGGTCTCCGCGCCTCTTCCGGAAAGCCTTCATTTCTGATCCTTCGCGCCTGATCGGGCTTCGCCAGCCATTATGCAGAAACCCGTTGCGCATAGTTCAGCGTTGAACTAGATAGTTCAGCGGTAAACCAAATTCTGGCATCTCAAGCGAAAAAAGGAGGCTCCCTATGCGCATCCAGTACGTGTCGATATCTGCCGTCCTGTTCTTCCAGGCCTTCTTCATCTTTGTGCCGATGGCGATACTGGGCGGCGCGATTGACTGGCCTTCCAGTCTCGATTTTCCAGCCGAGCAGACCTTGCCGCTGATCCATGCAGAGCGCGCGGCGGTGCAGCTAGGCTATGGGCTCTATCTCGCCTGGTCGCTGGCGTTCGCGGGCAGCGCTGCGCTGATTGTCAGGCTGGCGAGCGGGACCAGGGCGCCCGGCGCGCTTGCAATGGTCGCGATCGCGCTTGGCGTGGCATCCGCGCTGGCCCGTGCCATCGGCATCGTACGTTGGCTTTCAGGCTCGTCGGCGCTGGCCGATGCCTATGCCGCAGCGCCTGAGGGGTCGATGGAGCGCGTTGCGATCGAGACGACGCAGGCCGCCCTCAACGCGTATGGCGGCACGATCGGGGAGGATCTCGGCGTCGGCATGTTCGCTGCGCTGTGGCTGGTTTGCGCAGGAGCGCTCATTATCAGGGATCGCGGACTGCCGGCCTGGCTTGGCTGGTTAGCCTTCCCGGTGGCGGCAGTGTCCTGCATGCCGTCGCTGGCACTGGTCGGCATAACCTCTCCGGTCGATGTCGTTATCGGGACATCGGGTATGCTGCTCTGGTTTGCAGCCGTTGCAGGTGTCATGCTCGCCAGAGCCGTGACCGTTCCCCGCGCCCGCCCTGCAAACGTCGAGGCCTGACCCAGGAAGCAAACGCTCATGACAACGCGTCGTGGAATTCTCAAACTGGTTGGTGGGGGTGTGGTCCTCGCGGCGCTTGGGGGGACGACATTCTATGTCGCCAACGGGGCCTCGGACGAGGCGCGCACCGCATGGCGAGAGGCAGGCGCACCGGCAGAGTATCGCCGCCGCTTTCTGTCCTATGCGCTGCTCGCGCCCAATCCGCACAATCGCCAGCCATGGCTCGTCCGCCTTGATGGCGAGGATGGTCTGACGCTGTTCTGCGATCTCGATCGGCGCCTGCCGGAGACTGATCCGTTCGACAGGCAGATCGTGCTGGGTTGCGGGGCGTTTCTTGAACTGCTGTCCATCGCCGCTGCGCACGAAGGCTATGCCGCGGAGATCACGCCTTTTCCGGAAGGCGATCCGGCGCCGCGCCTGGATGCTCGCGCCGTTGCGCACGTGAAATTCGTTGCACGCGCGGCGCAGGCTGATCCTGCATTCGCGGCGATTGGCATCCGGCGGACTAACCGAAACACCTATAGCGAGCGCGATGTTGCAGCCGACCTGTTGGCTCAGCTTGATGCGGCGGGCTCGGTGCACGGCGTCATGGCGCAAACGACGGCTGATGCCGGGCTCGTGGCGAAGCTGCGCGACATTACCTGGCGCGGCCATGAGACAGAATCACTGACCTATCGAACGATGAAGGAAAGCGTCGACCTGATGCGGATCGGCAAGGCGGAGGTTGAGCAGTGGCGGGATGGTCTTGTGCTGGAGGGGCCGATGATGGAGCTGGCGCGGATGACCGGCATGGTGTCGCACGGAGCCCTGCTTGATACGAAGTCTGACGCGTTCAAGATGGGCCTCGACATGTACCGGCCCAAGGCTGCTTCTGCGCGAGCGTTTGCCTGGCTCATCAATGATCATGCCGGGCGGACGAGCGAACTGAACGCGGGCAGGGCCTATGCGCGGCTGGCGCTGAAGGCGGCCGAGCTTGGCCTCGCCATCCATCCATGGAGCCAGGCGCTGCAGGAATTCCCCGAGATGCGCCCGCTCTACGATGAGGTTCATGCATTGATCGGGGATGGCAAGCGCGTGCAGATGCTGGTGCGGGCGGGCTATGCCGATGCGGTGATTCCTGCGCCGCGACGCGGGCTTGCGGCGCACATCCTCGGCGAGGGACAGAGTTGAGCAAGAGCGAAGACCTGAGCCGGCTCTACTTCCAGATGTTCAACGAGATCGGCATCATCTCTCAGCTGTCATCCAACAGGCTGGAGCGCGTGCTTCCGGAAGGCATGTCGATCGCGCAGTTCAGCCTGCTCAATCATCTCGTCCGCCTTGGCGGATCATGGGCGCCGAGCCGTCTTGCCCGCGCCTTTCAGGTGACCAAGGGCGCCATGACAAACACGCTGCAGCGGCTGGAGACCCAGGGCCTTGTTCGTATCACGACCGATCCGGACGATGCCCGCGGCAAGCTGGTCGAGATCACGGACGCCGGACGGAGGATGCGGGAGAGATGCGTGCGAGCGACAGGCGAGGTCATGGACGACATCGTCAAGCTTGTTCCGGCAGAGGATGTGCGCGCTGCGTTGCCGCTACTGGAAAACCTCCGCAGGACGTTGGACGCGAATCGGTAAGCGCGGCTCCCGAGCCGGGCGTGCCGGCCCCTGGCCAGGACCGGCAGTTGCGGTGGGCGCGTTTTCCCGCCATTGCTCCGGCAGGTTCGAGGAGAAACGACGTTGGCCATCCATCATCACGAAGGCGACCTGCCGGCTCATGTGAAGTTCGAGGGCTCGGTCGCCATCGACACGGAAACCATGGGGCTGAACCCGTTCCGCGATGCGCTGTGCGTCGTGCAGCTGTCCGACGGGAAGGGGGACGCACATGTCGTCCGCCTGCAGCGGCCTGATTACAATTGTCCGAACCTGAAGGCGCTGGTCGCCAATCCGCGTATCCTGAAGATCTTTCATTTCGCGCGGTTCGACCTCGCCATGATCCAGCAATGGCTCGGGGCGCCTTGCTTTCCGGTGTATTGCACCAAGATCGCCTCGCGGCTGGCGCGCACCTACACCGACCGGCACTCGCTGAAGGACCTGGCCAAGGAACTCGTCAACATCGATATGTCCAAGGCCCAGCAGAGCTCGGACTGGGGGTCTGACCAGCTGTCGGAAGCCCAGCTTGCCTATGCCGCGTCCGACGTGTTGCACCTCCACGAGATCAAGGCGCGGCTGGATACGATGCTGGAGCGTGAAGGGCGGACCGAGCTGGCCCAGGCCTGTTTCGATTTCCTGCCGGTTCGCGCCGCCCTCGACCTGTCCGGCTGGGGCGAGCAGGACATTTTTGCACATAGCTGAGGAAATCCGGCGCCGGGAGCACCGGACGGGCGAGTTGGCCTCTATTTAGCTGTGCCGAGGCAGTTCCCTGCCGCGGTAGCACCCTCTAGGCTCGATTCATGGTTTCAGCCGCCAACCATTCGATCGACCTGTGGGGTCCCCGCCGCGCCACCTCCCTGAAGGAGGCCCGGCGCAGGACGGCGCTGGTGCATATCCTGCGGCTGCTGTTCACCATCGGGGCCGTTCTGTCGGCGGGGTGGCTGCTGGGAACGATCCTTGAGAGCAGCTTTCGCGAACAGCGCTCGGAACCGGGTGCAGCAGGCATCAGCGTGACGGTCCATGGTCCCCGTTTCGACGGCTATGACGACAATGACCGTCCCTATGTCCTGACCGCGGCCACGGCGCAGCGCCGGCGGGACAATCCGGCGCTGGTCGACCTGGTCAATCCGCGGCTCAAGGATGTGGCGTCTTCGACTGTCCAGGCACGCACCGGCGTGTGGAACACGGAGCTTGAAGTGCTGGATCTAGAGGGCGATGTCGTGATGACGGATGCTGTCGGCTACACATTCACCTCGCAGAAGACCAGGATGTATGTGAGAGAAAACCGCGTCGAGGGGCGGGAACCGCTCAACGGCTTCGGGGCCGCTGGCGAGGTCCGGGCGGATTCGTATGAGGTTCTGGATGATGGCAACCGCATCATCCTCAAGGGCAATGTTTGGACAAAATTCACGCCCAAGAAGAAGCGCGGCCAGTAGCCGTCTCGAGCGTGAAGAACAGGATGAAGGCGATGGTCTGGTCACGGCTTGCAATGACGTTCGCGGCGGGCGCTGCCTCCATGACGTTCATGGCGGGGGCCGCGCATGCGCAGGTCGGGCAGAGCGACGCGCCGCTCGAAATCGTCTCTGACAAGAGTGAATACCTGCAGAACGAAGGTCGCGGCGTCTACACGGGCAATGTTATCGCCACACAGGGCGAGAGCAAGATCACGACCGACAAGCTGACCTTTGTCTGCTCCAAGACGACGCCTGCGGGCGGCGGCGAGGCGCAGTGCGACGAGATCGAGATTCTGATCGCAGAGGGCAAGGTGTTCTACCTCGCTCCCGATGTGCGCATTCGCGGTGATCGCGCTCAGTATGACTTTCCGACTGACACCATCACCATCACCGGAGACGTGATCCTGTCGCGCGGCGAGGATGGCGTGGTGCGCGGCACCAACGTGGTCTACTCAATCAGCGAGGGTCGGACGGTAATCACGGCCGGCCCAAACCGCGTGACCAGCGTGTTCAACACCGCCAAGAAGCCGGCGACGCCAGGCGTGACCCCGCCCGCGCCGGGTGCGGCGCCCGCTCCAGCCCCGAATTGATCCAAGCATGGACGCGCGCATCGAGATGGGGACGATCGCCTACGAGAACGATGACCGTGACGGCTTGCGCGCCAGCAGCCTCGCCAAATCGTTCAAGGGGCGTCAGGTCGTCAAGGACGTCAGCCTACACCTGAAGCGTGGCGAGATCGTCGGCCTGCTTGGTCCCAACGGGGCAGGCAAGACGACGTGCTTCTACATGATCATGGGACTTATCCAGGCCGACAGCGGAAAGGTGACGATGGACGGTGCGGACGTGACCGCGCTGCCGATGTACCAGCGCGCGCGTCTGGGCGCAGGCTACCTGCCGCAGGAAAACTCGATCTTCCGCGGCATGTCCGTCTGGGACAACATCATGGCCGTCGCTGAGCTTACGGAAAGCTCGCGCGCCAAGCGTAAGGAGCTGACGGAGTCGCTGCTGGAGGAGCTGCAGATTGCGCGCCTCGCCCAGCAGAACGCCAACTCCCTGTCGGGCGGCGAACGCCGCCGGGTCGAGATTGCCCGCGCCCTCGCGTCGCGTCCGCACTTCATGCTGCTGGACGAGCCGTTCACCGGCATCGATCCGCTGGCTGTCTCCGACATCTCGGATCTTGTCCGCTACCTGAAGGGCAGGGGTCTGGGCGTTCTGATCACGGACCATCAGGTCCGTGAGACGCTCGACATCGTCGACCGCGCCTCGATCATCTATGACGGCAAGGTCCTGTTCGAGGGAGCGCCGTCTGAAGTCCTCACCAATGAGGACGTCCGGCGCGTCTACCTGGGTGCGCGATTTACCGCTCAGTAACGGTTCTCTACCGGCAAACCCAAGGGTGCAGCAAAGTCGGCGGCATGTCGGATATGCAATTTTAATACCGTGGTTATAGGTTAGGCTGAATGAGGTTAAACGCCGCCGGAACGGTTCGGCGGGTTCGGCCAGTGGCTTGGGAGTAATCGGGTGGCGCTTGCGCATCGCTTGCAGCTGAGACAGGGGCAATCCCTTGTCATGACGCCGCAGCTGCAGCAGGCGATCAAGCTGCTCCAGCTCTCGAACGTTGAACTCCAGGAATATGTCGAGACTGAAATCGAGCGTAACCCTCTTCTCGCTCTCGCCGAGAGCGAGGGTCCGGCGCTCGACAACGACGCTCCCGAAAAGACATCAGAACGCCGCGAGGAGATGCGCCTCGACGAGACCGATGGGGCCGACAAGGCCAGCCGCGAACTCGATGCGGGATCCGACGATGTATACGAGTCCGACGGCCCGTCCGAGCGCGCAGACGCTGGTGAGCCGAGCGGCCCCTCGGCGCAGCTCGACTGGTCCAAGACGGGGTCTGGCAAGCAGGTTTCCGAAGACTTCGACCTTGAGGCGATCACCGCCGAAGAGAAGTCGCTGCGCGACCATCTGGAAGACCAGCTGCAGATCGCAGGGCTGATCGAAGCTGACCGCCTGATCGGCCTGCGCCTGATCGAGGAAACGGACGAGGCTGGCTTCATGCGCGGCGACGTGCATGATATCGCCAGCGCGCTCGGTGTCGAGTTCGAGGATGTCGAAGCTGTGCTGCAGACATGCCAGGGCTTCGAGCCAACGGGCGTGATGGCGCGTAATCTCCAGGAATGCCTCACACTGCAGCTGAAGGAGCGCGACCGCTTCGATCCGGCGATGCAGAAGCTGATCGAGAACCTCGAAGTCGCGGCGCGGCGTGATTTCCGTCGCCTGTCAGAGCTGTGCGGTGTCGATCAGGAAGACATCGTCGACATGCTGTCCGAGCTGCGCGCGTTGACGCCGCGTCCCGGCGCAGCGTTTGCGGGCGAGTCCGCGCCGGCGATCACGCCCGACGTCTTCGTGCGCGAACTGCCCAACGGCACGTTCTCGGTTGAACTGAATGCAGACACGCTGCCGCGCGTTCTGCTCGATCGCAGCTATTATGCCGAGGTTGCAGGCCTGTCGCGCACGGACGAGGAGAAGACTTTCCTTTCCGAATGCCAGGCGTCGGCCAACTGGCTGATCAAGTCGCTGGACCAGCGCGCCCGCACAATCCTGAAAGTGTCGAGCGAGATCGTGCGCCAGCAGGATGGCTTCTTCGTGTCTGGCGTGCGAGCACTGCGTCCGCTCAATCTGAAGACCGTCGCTGACGCGGTGGAGATGCACGAGTCGACTGTCTCGCGCGTCACCTCCAACAAGTATGTCTCGACGCCGCGGGGCGTTTTCGAGCTCAAGTACTTCTTCTCGGCGTCGATCCCGGCAACGCAGGGTGGAGAGTCGCATTCGGCCGAAGCCGTGCGGCACCGCATCAAGGACATGATCGAGCAGGAGAGCCGCGAGGCTGTCCTTTCCGACGACCAGATCGTTGAACGGCTTCGCGCGTACGGCATCGATATCGCGCGGCGCACCGTCGCAAAATACCGCGAGGCCCTGCGTATCCCCTCGTCTGTGGAACGCCGTCGCATTTTCGCAGTCGGTGGCTGAGGACAGACGGTTGACCTTGCCGTTTGGTAATCCCACAGTTGATCTAGATCAGCGAGGGCGGGCCGCATCTCTCCGCATGTGTTTCCTGCATGCACCCAGCAGAAGGAGCCTCCATTGCAAGTTCAGATCGCAGGCAAGAAGCTCGAAGTCGGCGCAGCATTGCAGGAGCGGATCGCGTTCGGGCTTGAATCGCGGATCTCGAAATACTTCAACCGAACCGGCGAAGCGTTCGTTACGGTAGCGAAGCCGGGCTGGGCCTTCTACGTCGACTGTTCGATCCACCTGCCGTCTGGCGTCACGTTGCAGGCGCACGGCGAAGGCGAAGACGGCTACCAGGCCTTTGAGATGGCGCTGGACAAGATCGAGACGCGCGTCCGCCGTTACAAGAACCGGCTGCGCAACCATCGCGCGAAGGACGGTGCTGCGGCCGTGGAGATGGCAGCTGAGCGGATCATCCTGCCGCGCGACGAATCGGGCGATGCGGACGAGCCGGACGACGCGGTCGCAAACGGCCACGGTGAGGCGCCGGCGATTGTTGCAGAATCCGACACCAAGATTCAGACGATGACCGTTTCAATGGCGGTGATGCAGCTGGAACTGGCCGATTTACCGGCAATGATGTTCCGAAACGCTGCCCACGGGCGTTTGAATATGGTCTATCGGCGCCCCGACGGTAACGTCGGCTGGGTTGATCCCGGCAAGGACGGCTGAAGAATTGCAGATATTTCTCACGGCGCGGCTCATTGGGCCCGGCGAAAAGCTGGACCTTGCACCCCAGTTATGGTTGGGGGCGGCGCGGGGACGAGGCCAGTTGGAATCATGAGTTCGATGCGCGTTTTCTCCGGCAGGCGTTCCTGATGTCCAGCCTTCGCGACATACTCCTTCCCAACGCCATCGTGGCGCGCGCCCGCTGGCAGGGCCGCAGGCAGGCGCTGGCGGAGCTTTCGGGCCTGATGGCCCGTTCGCTGGGCCTTGATGCGCGCAAGGTGCACGAGGCCGTACAGGAGCGCGAGCGGCTGGGTTCGACAGGCGTGGGCGAGGGCGTTGCGATCCCGCATGCCCGGATCGAGTCGCTGACGCGGCCGGTAGGCGGCTTTGCGCGGCTGCTGGAGCCAGCTGACTTCGAAGCCATTGATGAGCGCCCAGCCGATCTGATCTTCATGTTGCTGGCCCCGACGGACGCGGGCGCCGAACATCTTCGCGCGCTGGCCCGGGCCGCCCGCGTTTTTCGCCAGGAGCGCATTCGTGCAGCCTTGCGAGATGCGCAGACGAACGAGGCGGTGCTGGCCATCCTCTCGCCCGACACGATTTCGACCGACGCTGCCTAG
>JBMOGP010000074.1:0-8695 GCA_049318285.1 Hyphomonadaceae bacterium | reverse complement strand
AGCCGGTACTGATGGTTCCCGCCATGAATGTGCGGATGTGGGAGCACGCCGCCACCAGGCGGAATGTTGCGCAGCTGCGCGCGGATGGCGTGGCGGTCATGGAGCCGGATGTCGGGCCCATGGCGTGCGGCGAGTTTGGCGCGGGGCGGTTGCCCGAGCCTGACCGGATCGCGAAGGACGTTCGCCGCATGCTGGCGGGGCCGCAGGGACATGGACCGCTTGCGGGCTTTCGCGCCGTCGTCACTGCCGGCCCGACGCGTGAGCCGCTCGATCCGGTGCGCTTCATTTCCAACCATTCTTCGGGCCGCCAGGGCTATGCGATTGCCGACGCGCTTGCCCGTCTTGGCGCCGACGTGCAGCTTGTCACGGGGCCGACACAGCTTCCGATTCCCGATGGCGTGACAGCGCTGCGTGTCGAGACGGCGGTCGAGATGCAGGACGCGGTGAAGGCGAGCCTGCCGGCGGACATCTTCATCGGCGTTGCGGCTGTCGCTGACTGGCGCCCGGCGAGCCGGGCGCAGGGCAAGCTGAAGCTGAAGGGCGGAGCTGAGGACAAGGTTGCGCTGCAGCTGGTGGAGAACCCGGACATCCTCAAGTCGATCGGGGCCAGGCGGAAGGATCGCCCCCGTCTCGTGATCGGGTTTGCGGCGGAGACGAGCGATGTCGAGCGTCATGCGCGGGGCAAGCTCGCCCGCAAGGGCTGCGACTGGATCGTGGCCAACGATGTCTCGGGCGACGTGATGGGCGGGGCGGACAATGAAGTGCTGCTGGTGACCAGGGCAGGCACGGAGCGCTGGCCGCGGATGGGCAAGGCGGAAGTCGCAATGAAGCTTGCCGAGCGGATCGCAGCGACTTTCGACGACTCTGGGACGAGCGCGGCGGAATAGCGCAGCCAGCCGGAATGGCCCCGGAACCGTTCTCCTCCTAGGTGTGCCCCATGATCCGGCACATTGTCTTCTTCACGCTGAAGGACCCGCGCGAGGCTGCGGATATCACCGCGCATCTGAAGCGGCTCGGCACGATTCCGGGCTCGACGCTTTTTGAAGTCACCCCCAATCGCAAGGCGGATCTGTTCGGAAACGAGATCGACATCGTTGTCTATGCGGAGTTTCCCGATATCGAGGCGCTGCACGCCTACAAGCGGCACCCGACCTACATGGACGTGACGAATACGGTCCGCCCGCGGCGCGAGCTCCGGTTTGCGGCAGACGTTGAGGCCTGATCCTCTGTGGACGGCGCCTGGGCGGCGCTCGCCCGACCGGGTCATCCGCGCTAATCATGTCGCGTCGAGGATCCACTCCATGCCCGTCACCATCCGCGTCGTTCCCCTCTCGCATTTCGAAGGCCTTGCCCTGCCCGCCTACGAGACGGCGGATGCGGCCGGAATGGATCTTCGCGCGGCGGTTGCTGACGAAGCGCCGGTGACGCTGAAGCCGGGCGAGCGGGCGATGATTCCGACAGGGCTCACCATCGCGCTGCCGGCAGGACACGAGGCGCAGGTGCGGCCGCGCTCGGGGCTGGCGGCCAGGCATGGCGTCACCTGCCTCAACACGCCGGGCACGATCGATGCGGACTATCGCGGCGAGGTGAAGGTGATCCTGATCAATCTTGGCCAGGAGGCTTTCGTCATCAGGCGCGGCGAGCGGATTGCGCAGATGGTGATTGCGCCGGTGACGCGCGCCGAGCTGAGCATTGTCGCAACGCTTGACGAGACACAGCGCGGTTCCGGCGGGTTCGGATCAACCGGACGATAGCAGCGCGGCGGCTTGCCGCGCCCGGACCTTTCCGACAGCCAGCGGCCATGAGGTACGGGGCCGCCATTCTGGCAACTGCGATCCTGCCTGCTGCAGCTCATGCGCAGCATGCGCCCGCGCTGCTTGTCGCCGGTGCCATGGCTGAAAGCTTCGAGGTGGTTCCGGATCGCACGGTGATCTTTGCGCCGACTGCGGATGGAAAGATCCGCATCGTGACATCGACGGACGCGAACCGTCCGGCGCCGATGCTGCGCAATCCCGGCGAGGTCGCGGTGTCACTGAGCGTTGCGCGGGCGACAGGCGCATGCCCACCTGCCCTGTTCGCGACAATGCGGTTGCCTCGGACCCGTGGCCGCAGGGATACCGGTCCATCGTCATCGGCCCATGGACCTGTGTCGGGCGGACAACGCCTTGCGAGAGGGGGGACTAGCCTTTCAGCTCGAGTTCCGGCTTCGCCATGTCGGCGAGCAGGAAGTGTTCGGTATCGCTGACCGGCGTCAGTCCGCCAAAATCGAAGGCCGAGCGGTCGATGATGATGTCGCGCGGGCGGAGCTCGCGGGAGAGTTCGAGCCCCTCGAGCGAGCGGCAGCGGGAGAAGGCGACGTAGGCCTGGCCGTGGGCGAACATGCCGCGATCGAAGTCGATATAGACCCTGTCGAGCGTCATGCCCTGGCTTTTGTGGATCGTGGTGGCGTAGGCAAGGCGCAGCGGCAACTGCTTGAACGAGCCGACGACGGAGCGCGAGACGGATTTGGACGCGGCGTCGAACTCGTAGCGGAATTTCTCCCAGGCCTGCTGGCTGACGCGATGCGTCTCGCCGCCGATCTTCACATAGGCGTCGCTCTCGCCGAGTCCCTGCACGACGCCAAGCGAGCCATTGACCCACCTGCCCGATGGATCATTGCGGATCATCATGACGCGTGCCCCGGTTTTCAGTTCAAGCACCTCCTCGGTCGGGAAGGCCTTGGGTTCGAAATTACCCTCGAGCGATGCATTATAATCTCGCGCAGGACCGGGAAGTTCGGCGAGGCGCATCTGGTTGATGCGCCAGGCAGCGTTGTTGTTCGGGGTAAGGACAACATGCGTCTGGCTCGCGTCCGCCGGCGAGCGGGTCGAGACGCGCGCGCGGAGGATCTCGACGTCTTCGGGCGCAAGGCGCGCATTGCGCAGGCCGTTGAGGATGCGGATGAAGGATGCGTCTTCCTGGCGGAAGATGCGTTTCAGGGCGGCGAGACGGAACTGGCCGGCCTGGAAGCCGGGCGCCCTGAAGAACCAGGCGCCGCCATAGCTTTCCTCCAGGATGTGTTCGACATCGCTGCCGACCACGGGCGGGAGCTGGTGAAGGTCGCCGGACAGGATCATGCGGACACCGCCGAAGGGCTGGCGGTTGCCGCGATTGAGGCGCAGCGAGTTGTCGATTGCCTGCATCATGTCGGCGCGCACCATCGAGACTTCGTCGATCACCATGGTCTCGATCGCCTTCACGACGCGCTGGTTACGGATCTTCCTGGTGTCGCCCATGTCGAGAAGGCGGGGCGGGAAGTTGAAGAAGGAGTGGATAGTCTGGCCGCCGACATTGACGGCCGCAAGGCCGGTGGGGGCGAGGACAATCGCCTTCTCGAGCGAGTTGAAGATCAGCTGGCGCAGCAGCGTTGTCTTGCCGGTGCCGGCGCGGCCGGTGAGGAAGATGTTGCGGCGGGCGGCGATGATCTCGTCGATCAGCGGCTGGTAGACGTTGGAAGAGGGCTCGGTGGTCAAGCAGCGCAACTCCGGCGTTGAGGTGCGGCCCATTGAATTGCTGGGAGGCTCATGATTTCTGCTCCCGACTTGTCTGCTGATTGGGATTGCGCGTCATGAGTCTAACCCCCTCGCAGCTGGAACGCTACGCCCGGCACATCATGCTGCGCGAGGTTGGCGGACCGGGGCAGCAGCGGCTGCTGCGGTCACATGTGGTCATGATCGGCGCGGGCGCGCTTGGCGGGCCGGCAGCGATGTATCTGGCGGCGGCGGGGGTTGGGTCGCTGACAATCATCGATGATGACACGGTGTCGCTGTCGAACCTGCAGCGTCAGGTGCTGTTTGCGACGCCTGATGTGGGGCGGGCGAAGACGGATGTCGCGCGCGAGCGGCTCGGCGCGCTGAACCCCGATGTGGTGATTCGTGGCGTGCAGGTGCGGCTCGGGGCAGCGAACGCCGGGGCGCTGATTGCGGGCGCTGATCTTGTCGTCGATGGGTCAGACAGTTTCACGACGCGGTTTGATGTGAATACGGCGTGTCATCGTGCGGGTATTGCGCTGGTGTCTGGCGCGGTCGGACGGTGGAGCGCGCAGGTCTCGGTGTTCAGGTCGGGACTGACCAGGGGCAAGCCGGTTAGCGAACGCCTGCCCTGCTATCGCTGTCTCGTCGCCGAGATGCCTGAGAGCGAGGAGACGTGCGCGATGGCTGGCGTGATCGGTCCGCTGACGGGCATGATCGGCGCGCGGATGGCGCTCGAGGCGGTGAAGGAGATCACCGGGGCTGCGCCATCGATGGCGGGGCAGGTGTGGCTTTTCGATGGGCTGAGTGGGGATTCGCGGACCGTGAAGCTTTCGGCGGATCCTGCGTGTGTGGTGTGTCGCGATGCGTGACCAGACACGCATTCGTATTGAGGCCGGGGATGTCAGACTGCGGACTGCGTTTCACCCGCATGGCGCCACTGGAGCTGCCGGCGTGCGGGCCGGCCTGTTCAGAACCAGTCCCTGGAAAACGCATCGTCGCATTGCCTCGAGAGGCTCTTTACACTCGCCTGCATCCACCCCGCGCCGTTGATGCGCGGATGACCTGGCCGGGGAAACCCGACTACGTCTTCAGCTCGTTGTAGATCACGGTTGTGTAGGCGTCGTCGTTGATGAAGCCGCCGGGGCCGCCGAAGCGGGCGTTCCATTGCGCGAGAGGTTTGGCGGCGACGGTTTCCTCGAGCGTCTTGCCCTGCTTCACCAGAGCATCGACGGCGGCGCGGGCGCCCTTGTGCATGTCGAGCGCAGCCTGGAGGTCGGCCTCGGTGGCAAGGTCGCCATGGCCGGGGATGATCTTTGTATTGGGGCCGGTGATTTCGAGCGCGCGCGTCAGCGTCGCGATGAAGCCGGCCTGCGTGCCGCCCGAGCCGGTGTCGACGAAAGGATAGCGGTCCTTCATGTAGGTATCGCCGGTGTGGAGCACATCGGCCTCGACAAAGTAGATCAGCACATCGCCGTCGGTGTGTGTCGGCATCGGCGCATTGATGGCGCGGATGGTCTGGCCGTTGAGGTGGAAGTCGACGCCCGCTGTGAAGGTGACGACGGGCCAGGCAGCCCTGGGGGCGGCTTGCGGCTGGGCTGTGCGGCCGGTGGTGATGATCGCGTTCGAGAGACGTTTGCGGACATTCTCGCTGGCGAAGATGGTTGCGCCCGCTTTGGCGAATGTCTCGTTGCCGCCGGCATGGTCGAAGTGCCAGTGCGTATTGACGAGGTATTTCGGCTTGCCCCCGGCCAGTTCCTCGATCTTGGCGAGGTTGGCGGTCGCGTTGGTGACGTACTGGTCGTCGATCAGGAAGACGCCGTCATCGCCGACGCTGAGGCCGAGATTGCCGCCCTGCCCGATCAGCATGGAGATGCCTGAGCCGAGATCCACGGTGCGGGAGAAGGCCTGGCTGTTGGGCGCAGGCGGTGCCGGCGCGCGTGGGGGGACTGGCAGCAGCTTTGGCGGATGGCGAGCGATGAGGTTCGGCTCCCGCGGGGTCGGCGGGTTTGGCGTCGCACAGGCGGCGAGGCTTGCAAGGCAGGCGATGGCGACGGTCGAGAGAAGGATGCGCATATCGATACCTACTGCCTGAGGCCGTTGTAGAGCGTGGTCGTGAAGCTGTCTTCGCTGATGAAGCTCCAGGCGTATTTCGACCAGGGTTTCAGCGGCTTGGCGGCGAGGGTTTTCTGGAGCGAGTCGCCGGCCTTCACGTGCTTCTCGACGGCGGCGATGGCGCCGGTGAGCATGTCGATCTGCTTCTTCAGATCGGCCTTCGCGGCCATGTCGCCATGGCCAGGAATGATGCGCGTCTTGTCATCGGCCATCGCCCAGATGTCCTGCATGACCTTGAGATAGCCCTTCACCGAGCCGCCGGAGCCGAGGTCGATAACGGGGAAGATGCCGTTGAAGAAGAGGTCGCCGGTGTGGATGATGTTGGGCTCGCCGAAGCGGATGATCGAATCGCCGTCGGTGTGCGAGGCCGCAACTTTGGAAACCCGGATCGTCTCGTCATTGAGGTGGAAGTCGACGCCTTCGGTGAAGGTGACGACGGGCCAGGCGGCTTCGGGCGCGGCGGCGGCTGGCTTGCCATCGAGGCCGTTGGATTTCACTTCGCCCGAGAGACGCTTGAGCACGTTCACATGCGCGAAGATCATCGCGCCAGCCTCTGCAAAGGCGGCGTTGCCGCCAGCGTGGTCGCCATGCCAGTGCGTGTTGACGAGATAGCGCGGGCCGGCGCCTGCGATCTCCTTGATCTTTGCAAGGTTGGCAGGCGCGGTGCCGGGATACTGGTCGTCGATGACGAAGACGCCATCGGGGCCGGTGGAGACGCCGATATTTCCGCCCTGCCCGAAGATCACGTGGATGCCGGCGCCAAGATCAACCGTCTTGGCGGATGGAAGCTGGGCCAGCGCGGACGGGGCGAGGGCTATCGCTGCAAGTGCTGAAAGTGCGAGCCTTCTCATGAGGCATCCTCCCCTGTGGCGGGCAGAAAGCCCGCGATGAGGCGGGACTTCAAGCGAAATCGTCGCCGGACGTTATTGCAGCTCCTCGGCGACACACGCTTCGCCGTCGAATGAGACGTCCTGAACGCGGCCCGCAGCCATCACGAAGCGGGTGGCGCAATACGAGCGGAACGACTGGGGCGGCTCCCATACCGGAAAGGTCTCGGTGATCGTCTCGGTGCGCTTGACGCCGTCCTTGTCCTTGTAGGTGCGGGTGACTTCGCGGCTATCGTCGCGCCAGTAGCCGGCGCGGTCATCGACCATGGTCTTTACATAGCTCCACAGTTCGCGGCCGTCGGACATGGGCGTGCGGTTCTGCGGCGGGCCCCAGTCGACGAGGACGGCGTCGGAGGATGCGCCGACGAGCATGTCCATGCGCTGGCGATAGCCTTCGGCGGTCGCACAGGCGGTCAGCGCGAGCGCGCTGGCAAGCAGCATGATCGAATGGCGTTTCATCGTTCCACCTCGTTTCGTCCAGACCCGACTCTGGCGGGCCTCAGCTTAACCCAGGCTGAACGACGGTGTCTGCCTAGCGGGCCGAGAAATCGACGCGGACTTCGCCGCCAGATGCGTAGCCTGCCGGAACATCATAGCCGAGCGCGTTGCAGGTGCGCAGGGCGGCGCGGGCCTTGGCGATGAAGACCATCATGGCGGGATCGCCTGCGGGTTCTGCTGCGGGCGCGATCAGGCGCGGCTCAGCGGCGAAGCGGCCATTGGCGTTGAAGGTGAGCACGAAGCTCGCCTTGAGGCGGCCTGCGTCCATCATGTTCGAGCTGTCCGACCAGCAGCGTCTGGCGTCGAGCTGGGCGCGTATCTGCTGGCCGACGCTTGAGGGCGAAGACGACACCGCGGGGGAGATCGGCTGGAGCCGTGGCGTTGGCGCTGTCGGCGCGACTGTCAGCAGGCCGTTGCCGACGGGCGCTGGCGCCGGGTTGGAGGCAGGCGGCAGCGGCGCAGCGGCCGCGCCTGGCGTAAGCGAGATGGCGCCACTGCTGGTGAGCGGTTGCGTGGGAATGGGCGGCAGGGGCTGTGCGGCCGCGAGCGGCAGGCGGATCGGCGGCTGTGGCGCGACCGGAGGAGCGAGTACGGGCGGAGCGACCACGGGAGCGACCACGCTGGGCGGCATGACCGGGGCTGGATAGGTGTTTGGACGGGAGACGACAGGCGCAGGCGCACCATCGCCGCGCGAGGGGGCGGAGGTCAGGTCGGAGCGGATGAAGGCCTTCTGCCCGTTGCGGAGGATGGCCTGGTACCAGTTCCAGTCAGGCTGGCGCGAAAGGCCCACAACGGTGAGCTGCATGCCGGGGGAGCCTGAGGAGAGGACGGGCGTGTTGCCGGTGAAGGGCTCGGCGCGCAGGCGCACGCCGGTGGCGACGATGGTGATGGGGCTCGCTGGCGTGAACGGCTCGACCATGTAGGCGCGCGTGGCGGCGGGCTGGCCGGAGACCTGAGAGATGGCGGGCGCGAGGGCGCCTGTGCCAAGGACGATGGCGAGAGCTGAAATGGTCACGAAACGCATGCTGCAATCCACTCTGTTCCGTCGGGAGCCCGAGCAGTTCGGGACTTACCGGAAGTCGTCTCAACGGGCCACAGCAGCCGGGCCAAAGCATGGCAGGAGTGCAGCGGGGGTGGTGACGCCGCGTGACGGATTGGTGACGCGGGCAGGCAGGCCCGCCGGAGGGGGCGGGGGGAGGGACGGGACGTTAACCCTCATTTCCTGCGGGTCCGGCGAGGTTTGCGTCAGGTTCGGGCGGAGCCTGGTCCAGCAGGCTGCGCCTACAGCATCGCCGGGATGACCCGGTCTGGCGGTTTGTGTCCGTCGGCGAAGGTCTTGATGTTGATGATGACTTTCTCGCCCATGTCGATGCGGCCTTCGATCGTGGCGGAGGACATGTGCGGCAGGAGCACAACGTTGCGCAGCGCCATCAGGCGCGGGTTCACGCTGGGCTCGTTCTCGAACACGTCGAGCCCTGCCCCTGCGATATCGCCGGCTTCCAGCGCGCGGATCAGGGCGGCTTCGTCGATCACCTCGCCGCGGGCGGTGTTCACCAGATAGGCTTCGCGCTTCATCAGCTTGATGCGGCGGGCGCTGAGCAGGTGGAATGTCGCGGGCGTATGCGGGCAGTTGACCGAGACGATGTCCATGCGCGCCAGCATCTGGTCGAGGCTGTCCCAGTAGGT
>JBMOGP010000073.1:0-8707 GCA_049318285.1 Hyphomonadaceae bacterium | reverse complement strand
GTTGTCGCAATTGTATGTCACGGGCCAAACGCCGGACTTCTACTTCGAGACGGGCGCCTATGCGTTTCAGGGCTTGCGCGCCAACGATATCGAGACGCAGATCCCGGAAGTACTTCCCTCCGTCTATACGCAGAAGGTATTCGACTGGGGCGAGGCTGGACAGCTCGCCACCGATTTCAGCGCCGTCGGCCTGTTCCGCGCGGACCAGCAGAGGCTGCCCAACGGCGACCCCTCCCTCGGCACCGCCGGCGATCTTGCGCTCGAAACGGCCCGCGCTACTGCTGAGGCGGAATGGGGCACGCAGCTGGTCTTCGGACCCGGCCTCGTGTTCGAGCCTTTCGCCTCAGGACGGGGTGACGCCTATCGCATCGACGATGGCGGCGACACTGGCGCGCGAGACGTGTCGCGCTTCCTTGGCGTCGCCGGCGCAACAGTCAGCTATCCCTGGATCGCCCGCAGCCCGGGCATGGATATCATCATCGAACCTATCGCGATGGCCGCCTATGGCACGCCCGACGCAAACGAGCGGCTGAAACCCAATGCCCTTTCCACGGACCCCGACTTCGGCCGCAACCTCATTCCCAATGAGGACTCTCTGGTATTCGAGGCCGACGAGAGCAATCTGTTCAAGCCCAGCGCCGTATCCAATTACGATCTCTGGGAGGGCGGAGCCCGCGGCGCGGTCGGTATCAACACGGTGGCCCGCATCGGCGACGACATCGAGCTGTCGGCACTCGTCGGACGCCGCTGGCGGGAAGACCCCGATCCCGCCTTCAACCAACTGAGCAACCTTTCAGGCGAAGAGTCCGACTATGTCGCCTCCGTTCGCGCTGACCTGGGCCGTCTTTTCGAGGTGGGCGCCCGCTTCAGAACAAATGACGAGCTGGAGGTCCGCCGGATCGACGTGGATGCGTCGGTGGATTTCTGGCGCATCCGCGGCGATGCACGCTATTTCCGTGTCGAAGGTGCGAGCACGACGCCGGGTGTCTCCACAGCTGACGAAGGCCTCGTCTGGAACGGCGCATTCGACATTGACGACAAATGGGCCGCTGTCGTCCAGCAGTCCCGCAACATCACCCAGAGCCAGGACATCCAGTTCTCGCTCGGGCTTCGCTATATGGACGAGTGTTCCTACTTCATGCTCGCCTACGAGCGTTCGGGCGCCCGGGACAGGACACTGGGTCCGTCGGAGTCGATTCGTTTCACCTTCGCCCTCACGGGCCTGGGCGGCGTCACGCCTGACGACTTCGATTAACCGCCGCACGTCGGTCTGCATCCGCAGGCTCGCAATTGCCCGTTTCCGCAGGTATATGCGCTAGCGCGCGGCGTTGCCGGCGGCCATGTTTTTGCCTTCACCCTACCTCAGGGTCAGGGCGGTAGGGTGACCTGATGAAACGATTTCTTGTACTGGTGCTAGCCGCATCCGTGGCCGCAACCAGCCTTGTGGCAATAGCCCAGCAGACACGGCAACCGGGAGCCGCAGCCCAGCCGACTACCAACCGCGGCCGCATGGTCGATGGCGTGATGGCCACAGTCAACGACCAGGTCATCTCGCAGTCGGACGTGCGCAACCGCATGCGCTGGATGCTGCTTCGCTTCGAGAAGCCGCCAGAGGACGAAGAGATCCTCCTCGAACTGCAGAGCCAGGCGCTTGAAAGCCTGATCGACGAGAGAGTGCAGCTCGGCGAATTCAGGAAGCTTGTGAAGGATCAGGACATTTCCGGTCCCGAGATCGACGAGAGCGTCGCCGACGTCGCCCGCCAGTACCGCATGACACCGGAACAGTTCGCCCAGGCGCTCGGCCAGGCAGGCATACCTATGCAGCATATCCGCGACATGGAGCAGGCCAAGATCGCCTGGACCGCGCTGATCCGCGGCCGCTACTTCAAGACCGTCCGCGTCTCCGAGGGGCGCATCGACGACATGCTGGAGCGCATCAGGTCGTCACTCGACAAACCGCAGTACCGGCTAGCGGAGATTTTCCTCTACGCTCCTGACCAGGCTTCGCGCGAACTCGCCAAGACCCGCGCCGCAACCCTGATCGAGAACGTCAGGCAGGGCGCCGAGTTCCAGGCCCTTGCGCAGCAATTCTCTGCCGCGCCCTCGGCATCGGCGGGTGGCGATCTCAACTGGCTCTCTCCGGGCGACATGCGTCCGGAAATCGCCGACGCCGTGCTGAAGGCGGGCGAGCCGCCGCTTGTCCTGCCGCCGATCGAAAGCGACAGCGGCGTTTACATCATTGCCCTTACCGGCAAGCGCGAACCGAGCGACCTGTCGAAGTCGATCATCCTCGACATGGAACAGCTGATCACGCGTGGCGAAGGAGCCGTCGCCAGGCTCGAAGCCTTGAAGGCCAGCGCGAAAACGTGCGCCGACCTGTCGAAATCGCTGGAAGGCGTCGAAGGCGTCACCCGTACGCCGATGAAGGACGTCGGCCTGATGCAGGTCGCACCACAATTCCGCACGCCGCTTGAGGGCCTTGGCGCCAACCAGGCGTCGCAGATCATCGATCTGACAGATGGCGGCAAGATGATCTTCTTCGTCTGCAGCTCGCGCTCGGGCGATGCCGACCTGCCCGCCCGCCCGGAGATCAAGGATCGCCTGTTCAACCAGGAACTTGCGCTGGTCGCCGAACGCTATCTTCGCGATCTGAAGCGTGAGTCGACGGTCGTGCGCCGGTAGGTTGGGACGTTCGACTCCCCTTAACTGACCCACCAGCTGTCATACCGGCAGCTCCCAACGGTATCCGCTACCCATTTCCCGGCATACTGCGCTGGGGAAACAGGCCCCCATTCTTGGCTTCGGCCGGGACGACAAATCGTGGTACTTGGCAACCTCCAACTGAACACGACACACTTCGCGCAAAAAATGGCCGCCCCGATTCTCCCCCTCGCCATGACAATGGGCGACCCTGCCGGGGTCGGCCCCATTGCCACGTGGAAAGCATGGGAGCACGCCCGCGCATCCGGCGGCCGACCCTTCTACGTCATTGCTCCGCCGGACGTCCTGGCGCGAGCCGGCAATGCAGGTCCGCTTGAAATCATCGCTGAAACCGGCCACGCGCTCACCACGTTTCAGCATGCGCTGCCAGTCATGCCGATCGACGGCGCTGCCGTCACGCCCGGGACGCCCTCAGCCGCCGCCGCGCCTGCCATCATTGAATCCATCCGGCTCGCCGTGGAACACACGCGCGCCGGCAAGGCGGCGGCCGTCGTCACCAACCCGATTGCGAAGGCGTTGCTCTACCGCGCGGGTTTCAAGCACCCGGGACATACTGAATACCTCGCTGAACTTTCGGCCGATGGCGGCGCTGCCCCGCGCCCGGTAATGATGCTGGTCGGTGGCGGGCTGCGCGTGGCGCTGGTGACGATCCACCAACCACTTGCCAAGGTGGCGCCCTCTCTCACGCCAACGCTGATCACCGAGATCGGAGGCATTGTGGGAACGGCGCTTAAGCGCGACTTTGGTTATGCCAGCCCGCGCATTGGGCTCTGCGGCGTCAACCCACATGCCGGGGAGGATGGCGAGATTGGCCGCGAGGAGATCGACATCATCAATCCGGCAGCCGCCGTTCTGCGCCGAAGTGGTCTAGACATCTCGGATGCGCGTCCCGGCGACACCATCTTCCATGAGGCGCGCGCGGGCCGGTGGGACGCCGTCATCGCCATGTATCACGACCAGGGCCTCATTCCCGTGAAGACGCTGGACATGTGGGGCGGCGTCAACGTTACCCTCGGCCTTTCGTTCATCCGCACATCGCCGGACCACGGCGTCGCCTACGACGCCGCAGTCTCTGGGGATGCGAAGGCCGACAGCCTTGTCGCAGCATTGAGGCTGGCCGACGAGATGGCGCGCGCACGTGCAGCGGCGCGATGAGTACGCCCCTGACGCCGGGCCCGGCGAAGAAGTCCCTCGGCCAGCACTTCATGTTCGATCCGTCGATCCTGGCGCGCGTCGCGACGGCCGGCGGCAGTGTCGAAGGGAAGACCGTCATCGAGGTTGGGCCGGGGCCCGGCGGCCTCACGCGCGCGCTGCTCGACAGCGGTGCTGCAAGGCTTCTCGCGGTCGAACTCGATGACCGCTTCGCCGAGGGCCTTTCGCTGTGGCCGGAGACGCGCGCGCGCAATGGCGAGGAAGCGCGTCTGCACGTTCATCATGGCGATGCGCTCGCTGCGAACCTGCCCGCGCTGGTGCAGGATATCGGCGGGAGTCTTCCCGCGATGATTATCGCCAACCTGCCCTACAATGTCGGAACGCCGATGCTGGTCGAGTGGCTGAAGACTGGCCAGTACCAGGGGGCCGTGTGGCGTGGGACGATGGTTCTGATGTTCCAGAAGGAAGTGGCGCTGCGTATCTGCGCTGCGCCCGATGAGGACCACTATGGCCGTCTCGCCGTCCTGTCGCAGGCCGTCACGCGGCCGCGTATTGCGTTGACGCTTGCACCCGGCGCCTTCAGGCCGCCGCCGAAGGTCGACAGCGCGGTTGTTGTTCTGGAACCATTGCCCGAAGCGGAATGCTTCAGCGACCTCGCCTCACTCGAGAAGGTGACCGCAGCAGCGTTTGGCCAACGCCGCAAGATGTTGCGCGCTGCGCTCAAATCCCTGCCGGGGGCGGTTGAGGCTCTGGCGACTGCAAAAATCGACCCTACGCGGCGCGCCGAGACACTGACCCAGGCGGAGTTCCGTGCACTAACGATGGCGTGGCGCGCCCGGGCCTAGTGCCCCTCGCCGGTCGCGCTCCCGCTCTGGGTCTTGGTCGCGAGGCGGGCGTCCTTCAGCAGCTGGTCCACCATGATTCCGAGCGAGGCGCGCACGCGCTTGTTGCGTTCCGTAATCAGGATCGCGCGTAACTCGTTGAAAGCAGTATCGAGATTGTCGTTCACGATCGCGTAGTCGTATTCGCCCCAGCGCAGGATATCCTGCCCCGCGCCATCAAGCCGCGACTGAACCGATTTCGCATCGGCGCCAGGCCTTCCCTCAAGCCGTTGCTTCAGCTGTGGCAGGGATGGCGGCAGGATGAATACGGACACCACGTCGCCCGGGCGGATAGTCTTGAGTGCGCGAGCGCCCTGCCAGTCGACGTCGAACACCACGTCCATGCCGGCGACAAGCCGCGCTTCCACTTCGCTTCGCGGCGTGCCGTAGTAATTCCTGAAGACCTTCGCCCACTCGAGAAACTCATCGCGGTCGATCATGTCGTGGAATTGTTCCACAGAACGGAAGTGATAGTCGGCTCCGTCCCGTTCCCCAGGACGCGGTGAGCGTGTTGTTGCCGAAATCGACAGCTCGACGCCCGGCACTTCGGAGATTATCCGGTGGCAGAGCGTGGTCTTTCCGGCGCCCGACGGGCTGGAAAGCACAAGCATCACGCCGCGGCGCGGCCGCACCTTCTGCGTCGGTGTCGGGTCAGGGTGATCATTCGACATTCTGGACCTGCTCCCGGAACTGGTCGATCAGGGACTTCAGCGCCAAGCCGGCATTCGTCAGCTCGAGGCTGGCCGATTTCGAGCACAGCGTGTTGGCCTCCCGGTTAAGCTCCTGACAAAGAAAGTCCAGCTTCCGGCCTACCGCTTCGCCAGATGCGAGGATAGATCGGGCAGAGGCGACATGCGCCGCAAGGCGATCAAGCTCCTCGCGTACATCAGCGCGCGTGGCCATCATCAGGATTTCCTGCGCCAAGCGGTCGGGTTCGGCAGCGACATCCTTGCCGAGCTCGGCCAGTCGTGCCTTGAGCCGGTCCCGCACGAGTTCAGGCTGCTTTGCCGCAAACCCACCAGCTTGCGCCAGAATCTGCTCGGTCTGGGCCAGCATGGCGCCGAAAAGCTCCAGAAGGCTCTCGCCCTCTTTCCCGCGGGCTGCCGTCAGCATGTCGAGCGCGGTATCCAAGCCTGCCAGCAGATCCTTCGCAACGAGATCGTCCACCGATGATCCCGTGCGGGATGCGCCTTTCACGACACCGGGGACGCCGAGCAGCCCGTCGAACCGCGCAGCCGCAGCCCCGGACTTCGTCCAGTAGCGCGAGAGCCGCGCAAGGCGGGCCAGTTCGCGGGTGTCGATGGCGCTGGCGCCGGGATCGCGAGTCCAGTCGATACGCAGTTGCAGCTGGAAACTGCCCCGCTGGAAACGATCCTTCAGGCGCTTACGCGCCTCAAAATCGATCGCATCGCAGCCAGGCGGATAGTTGGTGCGGATGTCGACGGACTTGCCGTTGACAGAGCGCGCCTCCCATACCCATGCGCCCCAGGGCGCCTGGCCCTGGGCCCGTCCGAAACCTGTCATCCCCCGGATCATGCCAGCAACCGTGTCATGGCTGCCGGACGGCAGGCGTATTCACGCCGGCTGCAGTGTTTTCCCGACGGAGCTTCCAGTAGGCGTCGACGTTGCGCTGGTGGTCGGAATAAGTCTCCGAGAACAGGTGGCCGCCCTTGCCGTCAGCCATGAAGTAGATCGCCTTGCTGCTGGCGGGCTGCAGGGCCGCGCGCAGCGCGCCAGCGCCCGGATTGCAGATCGGCGTCTCAGGCAGGCCATCGCGCTGGTAGGTGTTCCAGCTGTCCTTGGTGGCCAGTTCCTTGCTCGTGATCGTGCGGCCGATCGGATAGCCCTTGGTGATGCCGTAGACGATGGTGGCGTCCGCCTGCAGCCGCATGCCGGTGCGCAGGCGATTGATGAAGGCAGCGGCGATCAGCGGCTGTTCGTCAGCATTGCCGCTTTCCTTCTCGACCACGGAGGCCAGGATCACGGCTTCCAGGGGCGAGTTGAGCGGCAGCCCCTGCTGCCGCGACTCCCACAGCTCGGCGAGCAGCGTTTGCTGCGCCTTCTTCATTCGCTCGATCACGGTCTCCATTGTGTCGCCCCGCGTCACCGCATAATCGCCGGGGAGGAGTACGCCCTCGGCCGGAACAGCCGGCGGCTCACCGGCGAGCTTATAGGCATGCTGCGCGCCACCCGTGGCCTTCCATTCGCGCTCCGCAAGCAGCTTGACGATCATGTCGCTGGTCAGGCCTTCAGGCACGATGACAGCGTACTGCAGCGCCCTGCCGTCCGACAATTCCGTCACGATGTCGGCCATACTGGCGCCCGGGTCGATCTCGTACTCGCCAGCTTTCATCAACGGCTTTTCGCCTGCGAACTCCCGCACGCGCAGGACGAGACGGAACTGGCCCTCATCGGCGATGGCGCCGGCCTCCGCGAGCTTTGTCGCGATGCTCTGCGTAGTGGCGCCACGCTCGATCATCACGACGCGGGGCTTGCCGTAAGGGGTGGCGGGTCCAGCGCCAGTATAGACGCCATCGAGCCAGAACCATCCGCCCGCAGCAGCGGCGAGGCCGAGCAGCGCCAGCGTCAACAGTATGCCGAGTAGCTTGCCCACGCTAGAACTCCAGAAGCCGCCCGGCCTATCCCATGCACCACGGCATCCCGACACGTGCCGTAGCCGATCGTCAAGGCTGAAGCCTGTCTGCGTCGTCAGTCCGGGGCTTTCATCACCAGCGCAGCGTTCGTCCCGCCAAAGCCAAACGAATTGGACAGGGCCGCACGAACCTTCTTTTTCACTGCCTTGTGCGGGGTGAGGTTGATCGGGGAATCGAAAGAGGGGTTGTCGAGGTTCAGCGTTGGCGGAATAACGCCGTCACGGATTGCGAGCGCACAGAAAATCGCTTCGACCGAACCGGCCGCACCCAGCAGGTGGCCGATGGCGGATTTGGTCGACGACAGGTGCGTTGTGGCGGCGGCGTTGCCCAGCACGCGCGCAACGGCGCGAACCTCGATCTCGTCGCCAGCAGGCGTCGATGTGCCATGCGCATTCACGTAGTCGATCTCGGACGCGTCAAGCCCCGAACGCTGAAGCGCCGTGCGCATCGCGCGCTCCCCGCCATCGCCAGACCCGTCGGGAGACGTGATATGGAAAGCATCGCCCGTCAGGCCATAGCCGACGACTTCCGCGTAAATTCTCGCGCCGCGCTTTTTCGCGTGCTCGTATTCTTCCAGCACGACGATTCCGGCGCCTTCGCCCATGACGAAGCCATCTCGGTCCCGGTCGTATGGACGCGAGGCCTTCGCTGGCGTGTCGTTGAAGCTGGTGGACATGGCGCGGCAGGCGATGAAGCCCGCATAGCCGATGCGGCAGACGGACGCCTCGGCGCCGCCCGCGACCATCACGTCGGCGTCGCCCCACTGGATCAGGCGCACAGAGTCGCCGATCGCGTGCGCGCCGGTCGCGCAAGCCGTCACCACAGCGTGGTTCGGGCCCTTGTAGCCGTACTTGATCGATAGCTGTCCGGAGGCGAGGTTGATCAGGGCGCTCGGAATGAAGAAAGGCGAGATGCGCCGCGGGCCCTTTTCGTGCAGCTCGACTGCGGTGTCGGCGATCGCCTTCAGGCCGCCAATACCCGAACCGATCAGCACGCCTGTCCGCACCCGGTCTTCGTAACCTTCGGGCGTCCAGCCGGCATCAGCGATGGCTTCGTCAGCCGCCGCGATTGCGTAGAGAATGAATTCGTCGACGCGACGCTGTTCCTTCGCCGACATCGTCTTGTCTGGATCGAACGAGTGGGGATCGTCAGCCGACCCGCCGCCGCGTCCGCTCACCCACGGAACCTGCCCGCCGATCTTGCAGGCAAGGTCTCCCGTTTCGAACAGATCGACTTTCTTGAGTCCGGACTCGCCGGCGATGAGCTTCTTCCACGACGCTTCCCGGCCGTTTGCCAGAG
>JBMOGP010000072.1:0-8764 GCA_049318285.1 Hyphomonadaceae bacterium | reverse complement strand
ACGTGCTCAACGTGACGATCGAGATGCGCCACACGCCCTTCGTTGGCTGGATCAGAGATATGTCAGCAGCTGACCCGACCTCAATCTTCAACCTGTTCGGCCTCATCCCGTGGGAGCCGCGCTCGGTGCCGCTCATTGGTGGCCTGCTTGGCATAGGTGTCTGGCCGATCCTGTATGGCATCACCATGGTCGGTCTGCAGGGCCTGTCGGCTCCACCGGCCGACCCGATGCAGAAGGCGATCATGAAGTGGATCCCGCTTCTCTTCACTGTTCTGTTCGCGGGCTTCGCAGCGGGTCTCGTGGTCTACTATGTCTGGTCGAATCTGATCTCTATCTTGCAGCAATACATCATCATGCGCCGCACCGGCGTCGAGACCGAGTTCGACAAATGGATGAAGAAGCGGTTCAGCGGAGCCAAGAAGCCGGCCTAAGCCTGCAGCACATCTTCCTCCTTTTTGACACGCCGCCTGAAGCAGCTTCTCAGCGTGAGGACGACACGACGCTGGTTTTTGATCCTTCATCCTGAGCAGAGCCCGAAGGGCTCGTCTTGAAGGGCGAGGGCGTGCTCACGGACCTGAAGCCCATGACTGACTGCACCCCCGAGCAGATCGAAGCCGCCCGCAAGCTGTTCGCAGGGCCTGTCGCGTTCGTCATGGGCGCAGTGTCGATCAGCGCCATGCCGCCCAGCGATCGACCCGAGATCGCCTTCGCCGGCCGATCCAATGTCGGCAAGTCGAGCCTCATCAACGCGCTGTGCAACCGGAAGAACCTCGCGCGTGCATCCAATACGCCTGGCCGCACACAGGAAATCAATTTCTTCGATCTCGCCGAGGGCAGGTTTTATCTCGTCGACCTGCCCGGCTACGGTTTTGCCGATGCGCCCAAGAAGAACGTCGACACCTGGAGCCGCCTCAATCTCAACTACCTGCGGAGCCGTTCGAAACTGCGGCGCGTGTTCATGCTGATCGACGCCCGCCGCGGCGTGGGCGAAGTGGACCGTACAGTGATGAAAGACCTCGACAGCGCGGCGGTGCAGTACCAGGTCGTGCTCACCAAGTCCGACAAGATCAAGAAGTCGGACCTGCCGGACGTTATCGCGGCCACCACCGCGGCGCTGATGAAACAGCCCGCCGCACATCCGCACGTGCTGGTGACGTCGAGCGAGAAGAACCTCGGGATAGCAGAGCTGCGGGCCACGATTCTCTCGCTGGCTTGAGTGTAATTCCGGACTTACGCACAGCGTACAAACCGGAACTCATGTGCCCCCCTCTTGCAGTTACGGGGGTGAGAGGTTGATCGCAGATGAGATCGGACTTCCTGCCAGTGCAGTGTCAGCTACCGCGCAGGCTGCATTGGAAAATCTCTACCTACAATTGTCGGCTTTGATATTCCTTGTCCGTCCTCTGGACACAGGCAGCGGCGGGCCCTACGTGGCGGGAAGCGGCCTAGAGGGCCACAACGACACGCCCGGGGGGGCTTCTACATCATGCAACCCGTTCTCTCGATCCGGGGTCTCAGCAAGTCCTACAAGGGCGGGCTGCAGGCACTGAAGACTGTCGATCTCGACATCCAGAAGGGCGAGATCTTCGCGCTGCTGGGCCCAAATGGCGCGGGCAAGACGACGCTGATCAATGCGGTATGCGGGATCGTGACGCCGACGACGGGCGTGATCACGGCCGCAGGCTATGACACGCGCAAGGAATACCGCGTCGCGCGATCGTTGATCGGCCTCGTGCCGCAGGAGATGCATATCGACATTTTCGAGACGGTCTGGGCCGTGACGACCTACTCGCGCGGATTGTTCGGCCTGCCGCCCAACAACGCTCACATCGAGAAGACCCTGAAAGATCTGTCGCTATGGGACAAGAAGGACGAGAAGCTGCAGGCGCTTTCAGGCGGCATGAAGCGACGTGTCCTGATCGCCAAGGCGCTGGCGCACGAGCCTGAAATTCTGTTCCTCGACGAACCCACAGCAGGCGTCGACGTCGAGCTTCGTCGTGACATGTGGAACCTTGTGCGCAAGCTGCGCGAAAAGGGCGTCACGGTGATCCTCACCACCCATTACATAGAGGAGGCCGAAGAGATGGCCGACCGCGTCGGCGTCATCGCCAAGGGCGAGCTGATCCTCGTTGAGGAGAAGAAGACGCTGATGAGGAAGCTGGGCAAGAAGCAGGTGAATTTCGAACTCGCCGAGCCGCTCGGCGCCCTGCCGGAGGGCCTCTCGGGATGGGACCTTCAGCTCGCCGACAAGGGGCGCCGCCTCGAATATACGTTCAACACCACGGCGGAGCGCACCGGCGTCGCATCGCTGATCAGCCGCATGAGCGAACTGGGCGTACAGTTCAAGGATCTCGAGACGAAGTCTTCCTCGCTTGAAGACATCTTCGTCAGCCTCGTCCACACGCCGCAAGCCCAGACGGCCAGGGAGCTGCAGCGATGACGGAAGCAACCGCTGCCGGCCCGGCCCAGCCGCTCGATCGGCCCGTACGGCATGTTCCCGCCTTCAATGGCCATAGCGTCTGGGCGATGTACCGCTTCCAGATGGTGCGCTTCTTCCGCACCATCGGCGAAAGCCTCGCCACGCCGGTGATCACCACGGCGCTTTATTTCGTGGTGTTCGGCTCGGCGATCGGCAGCCGCATGGCACCAATCGTTCCGGGTCTAGAGTACGGCTCCTTCCTCGTGCCGGGCCTGATCATGCTGTCGATCTTCACCAACTCGATCTTCAATGCGAGCTTCGGCATCTACTTCCCGAAATTCACCGGCACGATCTATGAACTTCTGTCGGCGCCGGTGTCCTACTTCGAGATCGTGATCGCCTTCGTCGGCGCGGCGGCGACCAAGTCGGTTATCCTCGGGCTGGTCATCCTAGCGACGGCCTATCTCTTCGTGCCGGTCACGATCCTGCACCCTGTCGAGATGGTGGCGCTCCTGATCCTGGTGTCGTTCGCCTTCAGCCTGTTCGGCTTCATCATCGGTATCTGGGCGCAGAGCTTCGAGCAGCTGAACTTCATTCCGATGCTGATCGTCACGCCCCTGACCTTCCTCGGCGGCGCGTTCTACACAGTCGACATGCTGCCGGAGGCCTGGCAGGGCATCGCCCAGCTGAACCCTGTGGTGCACCTGATCTCGGGCTACCGGTGGGCCTTCTTCGGCCTAGACGGCGACAATGTGATGCTGAGCCTCGGCGTCACCGCCGTGTTCATCGCGGTCCTGCTCGCCGTGGTAAGCTGGATGTTCAAGACGGGCTATCGGCTGAAGAACTAGGTTTCAGGCGGGGTCTTCTACCCCCGCCCGAAACCCGCTACACCGCGCGCCATGACGAAGATACCTGCCCTGATTGCGGACCCGAACGCCGACGCATTCGCCACCGCGCGCCTGCTGTCCGAAGCGCTCCCCTACATCCAGCGCTATGACAGGCAGACCATCGTCATCAAGTATGGCGGCCACGCAATGGAGAACCAGGAGCTGGCGGACCTGTTCGCCCGCGACGTGGTTCTTCTCAAGCTGCTCGGCATCAACCCCGTTGTGGTCCATGGCGGCGGGCCGCAGATCGGCCGCATGCTGGAAAAGCTGGGCATCAAATCGACCTTTGAAGATGGCCTGCGCGTCACCGACGCCGCCTCGATGGAGATCGTCGAGATGGTGCTGGCTGGCGGCATCAACAAATCCATCGTCCGCGCCATCAATGCCGCCGGCAATCAGGCTTTCCAGATCGACGGCGCAGACCCGGACCGCGTGACGAAAGTGAAGGCCGTCGGTCTCTCGGGCATCGATGCCAACCTTATCACGGCCCAGAAGTTAACCCGCACCAAGCGCGATCCTGATTCGAACATCGAGCGGGTGGTCGAGCTCGGCTATGTCGGAGAGCCCGACAAGGTAGACATTTCGGTACTGGAAGCATTGGCCGCCCAGGCCGACGACGATTTTATCCCCGTGGTCGCGCCCGTAGGCATTGGACCGGACGGAAAAAGCTTCAACATCAACGCAGACACAGCCGCAGGAGCCATCGCCGGCGCACTGAAAGCCGAGCGCGTGCTCTTTCTCACCGACATCACCGGCGTCCTCGACAAGGACAAGAAGCTGATCGAGCGCCTGTCCGTGGACGAGGCGCGCGGACTTATCGCAGACGGAACTGCTCAGGGGGGGATGATTCCCAAGCTTGAAACCGCCATTCAGGCAGTGGAAAAGGGAGTTGGCGCCGCCGTCATCATGGACGGGAGGCAGCGTCATGCCCTGCTGATGGAGCTGTTCACCGAACATGGCGCCGGTACGCTGGTTCACAACGCCAAACCCCGTGGCTAGCTGGCCAATCGCTGGCTGGAGTGCCCGGCTCGGCGTGCTGATCGCGATGCTGGCCGCCTTCATCGTGCCGTCCTCGGCGCAAAGCGGATCAAACGGCTGGGAGCTCTGCAACCGCACGAGCTACGTGGTCGAAGCCGCCACCGGCCGCCCCGACGGCGAGGACGTGATCGTCGAAGGCTGGACCCGCATTCGCCCCGGCCAGTGCGAGACGGCCCTCGAAGGCCCGCTCAGGCCCGGCGTCTATTTCGTCTTCGCCCGTTCCTCCAAGGCGCACCGCGGCGGCCAGCGCGACTGGAGCGGCAAGACACCGCTCTGCATTGATACCAATGGCTCGTTCGCGGTCGAGAACCCCTCCTCCTGCCAGTCCATGGGCATGGAGCAGCGCGGCTTCAGCGCGGTGCGCATCGATGGCAAGGGCGCTTCGATGACGTTGAAGGAAACCGAGTTGTACGACAAGGCGAACCAGTCACCGCAGAACGCAGGCATCCAGCGCCTGCTCAACGATGCCGGCATCTTCCAGGATGTGGTTGACGGCTATCTTGGCCGCGAAAGCCGCGCCGCTATCAACGCCTTCCTGACCGAACGCAAGCTGCCGCCGAACACAACCCAGGCTGAGCTGATCGACGCGTTGGAAGATGTCGCCAACCGCCGCGCTCGCCAGGTCGGCATGGAGCTGTGCAATCGCACTGGCAACCGCATTCTCGCTGCGATGGCGCGCAGCCGCCCCGACGGCCTGGAGTCACGCGGCTGGTGGCTGATCGACGCCAATCTCTGCGTGCGCGCTGTCGACGAGAGCCTGATTACGGCGCCGCACTATGTCTTTGCGGAGATGCAGACCGACGACGGCATCCGCCGCCTGAAGAACGCGTCGACAGTCTTCTGCACGTCGCGCGCCCAGTTCGCCATTCTCGGCAACCAGGCCTGCGAACAGCGCCGCTATCGTCCCGAGAAATTCATCGAGACGACCCCTCCTGAAGAAGGCAAACTGGTCTACGAATTCTTCGAAAGCGCCTTCGGCCCGCCACAGCTGGATTGAGCTCCGCACCGGCGGGCTCACCCGCTTTGCCTACTTCCCAGCCTCATCTGCCTTCGCCGGCTCCCGAGCGCTGGCCTTCGTCTTCGCATTCGCCTTCGTCTTCTTCTCCGGTTTCGGCGGCGCCGGCACGAGTACCAGCCTGAACGGCTTAAGCGGACCGGGGTTGTAACGCGGCTTCAGTTCAGCAGCAGACAGGCGCTGCACGACGCTCGGATCGAGAACGCTGCCCGCATAGTCGACCGTCGGCAGCTCCCTTCGCGATTTCGCCGCCCATATGCGGCGCGAGGCGAACGGATAGTTCATCGGCGACAGCGAGTCCCAGAAACGCGGACGCGAGATACGGCCGCTGAACACCAGCCCCGCCTCGCGTACAGCAATGCTCAAAGGTGATTCATCGCCGCCATAGCTTCCGTAAAAGCGCAGCCCGCAATCGGCCGCGCCTTCGGCGATCCATTTCAGCGACGCCGCAGACAGGGGCGACCCCTCGCCACCGCCAATGTCGCCATGCGTACCGATGAACCAGCGCTGCGCATAGCGCTCACGCCCGTCGCTACAGTGCTCGCGCCTGTTCGCCTCGTCCACACCCTCCCACAGCGTCGGCGGAAAGCCGAGCCGGTTCTCGTCCACGGCCACCGCATGGCGCGCCGAGAGCACGCACTTGCCGATCTCCATGTCATGAAAGCCGAAGCGCTTATTGAACATTGACGCCAGCCCGCCGAGCGCGCTTGGCACGCCGCGCTGGCCCACCGTGTCGAAAATGCCGAGATAGGTGATCTTCGGCGCCTCGTCCGACTTGATGCGCGTGCCGTCGGCTGCGCGCTTGCCCTTGCCATAGCTCGCGCGGAATTCGCGCCGCGCGCGCTCATAGTCTTCCATCTCGAACCTGGTCGCCTTGCGTCCAGGATTCGCGCGATAGAGCCGGAACGCGTCCCATGCCTTCTCGGCATGCATGCGACTCACAATGCCAGCGCTTCCGACCAGCCCCGCAAAGCTGCGGGCACAGAATGCGCCGCGACTGAAACCGAACACGTAAATTTCGTCGCCGTCCTCATAGTTGAAGGCGAGCCGCAGATAGGTCTCGACAATGTTGTCTTCCAGCCCTTCGCCGAACACACCCCCGAGGATGCGATTCAGCCACTCGCTGAACCCGTCCAGAAATCCGTCCTTGCCCAGCGCATCCACATTGGACCCGACGCCCTGGCTGTAAAGTACGATCTGCGGAATCTGCCTGCCATCAGGAAGCGTATGCGTGTGGGCGATGCTGCGTGCAATAATGGCGATGTTGGTGGGCTTCGGCTGGCGAAGCTTCTGCCAGGTGCCATCAAAACAGACGACGAAACGCTTCAAAACCACCCGCCCACGCCAGAACACGGCGATCCTATCAGAGCCGCCACGGACCGTCAGCCTGCTCGCCTGTATTCGTGAAGGAGAACAGATGCGAGAAGGGGACCGCTTTCAGTGCGGCTTGCAGCCCGAAGCATCTTCACCGTGAAAGTCTGCTTTTCACCGCAGCCCTGCGTCAGAAGCCGCCTTCCAACCACAATGCATGATCGACTTTCGCGACAACCTGCGCTTTTGATAGGCTTCCAGGCAGCAAGCTGCTCATCCGCCAAGGACATTGCATGAACCGCCTTCTGCCGCTTTCCACGACCGCCCTTGCGGCCTGCCTGTTCGCGGCCTGCTCGCCTCAGGCACCGGCGCCGCAAGTCGCGGAGACGCCTCCGCCAGAGGCGGCGGACGAAGGCGGCCGTGACGGGCCGCTCGTACCGATGATGACCTGTGATTCGAACGCGATGTTCAATGCTGCGACCACAAAGGCCTCGCTCATTGCCGCCCACGGCGCCGAAAACATCCGCGAGGAAAAGGCGCCATGGGTCGACAGCGAACTCGACGCCATCGTCCTGTTCCCGGACAATCCGGCCATGCAGGCTGAGGTGCTCTGGTTCGGCGACAAGGCGGGCATGCCCGAAGCTGCGCGCGTGTCTGGCGGACCGGAATCGCTGTGGGTTGGACCTGAAGGCCTCCTGCTGGGCGCTACGATCGCCGATATCGAGACGGCCAATGGCGGACCCTTCATGATGACCGCGTTCGAGAACCACAATCATGGCGAGGTGTCGAACTTCCTCGGCGGAAAACTCGACGCCGAAGTGGGCGGCTGCCGCGTCAGCCTCATGCTCGAGGCCGCGCCCGATGCGCCTGAAGCGGCCCTTGCCGCACTGTCCGGCGACTCCGAAAAATCCTTCCGCTCGGACAGCAGGGAGATGCGCGCGCTGCAACCTGTGCTGGCCGAGATGACCATCCTGTTCTCCAAGCCATGATCTTCGCCCCACCTTTCTCGGGTTCCCAGCAGGATGAGACAATCGAGCTGCGTCCGAAGTTCGATCCCGACGGCCTCGTCGCGGCGATCGCGCAGGATGCAGACACGGGCGAAGTCCTGATGCTAGCGTGGATGAATGCGGAGGCGCTGCAGCTCACCATCGAAACTGGCCGCGCGGTCTACTGGTCACGCTCGCGCAAAGCGCTCTGGCGCAAGGGGGATACGTCAGGCCATGAACAGCATGTCGCCGAAATCCGCGTCGATTGCGACCAGGACGCTGTGCTCCTCAAGGTTCGCCAGACAGGCGCTGCCTGCCACACGGGCAGCCCTTCGTGTTTTTATCGGATAGCAAGCCCGGCCGGACTCACGAAGGCATGAGCCCTTCCACTTCGCGACGCGCCGCGATAGCGTGGGACAGGCTATGGAGGCTTGGATGTTCAGGACACCGGTGATCGCGGCGATCCTCGCGCTTGCCTCATGCACCGCCGTCCCGCCTTCGGGCGAACAACAGGCAATGACGGCCGCAGCAGGCTGGAACACCGCCGCCCTGGCCGACGTCGCTTCTTACGTCGAGGCGCAGAAGACGACCGGCTTCCTGATCATCCAGGACGGCAGGACCATCGCCGAGCACGACTGGCCGCTGCCGGACGATGCTGCCTCGCAGACCTTCCGCGCCAACTTTGTGCATGGCGAACAGCCGGGCGGAGCATTGCGCGAGGACGTGGCCTCGCAACAGAAGAGCCTGATCGCGCTCCTTGTCGGCGTCGGCGTGGACAAGGGCGTGATCGATGTCGGGAAGTCCGTGACATCCTACATCGGCTCCGGCTGGTCGAAGGCCGCGCCCGGACAGGAAGCCGCGATCACCGTTCGCCACCTGCTCGAGATGAACTCAGGGCTGAGGGAGGATCTCACTTATGACGCTCCGGCGGGCGCAGAGTTCTTCTACAACACGCCAGCCTACGCCAAGCTGAAGCCGTTGCTCGAGAAGGCGGCGGGACAGGACCTCCGGATTCTCACCCAGCTCTGGTTCACGAAGATCGCGGACATGCACAGCACGGGCTGGGAACAGCGACCAGGCGCGTTCAGCGATGTCGGCAATCCCACCG